>CAMHPM010000147.1 GCA_946187025.1 uncultured Prevotellaceae bacterium | reverse complement strand
CTGTGAGGGGAAACCTCACAGCGCTGACGCTTAATGGTGGATAATTGGTGGTTGCGGGGGGAAACCTTGGCTGTGAGGGGAAACCTCACAGCACTGACGCTTATGGATTGGTGATACTTAACGCTTATGGGTTGGTGATACTTAACGCTTATGGGTTGATGGTTGCTGACTGGCAGGCTTGCATGACGCGTAGGAAGTTGCCGCCCCAGATGAGTTCGAGGTCTTGGGGTGAGTAGCGGCGTAGCAGGAGCTGGCGTGTGAAGTTGATGAGTTCGGATGCGGATGCGAGGCCCGGCACTCCGCCGTCGCCGTCGAAGTCGGTGCCGATGCCTACGTGGTCGATACCCATGACACGGACCATGTGGTCGAGATGGCGTGCGGCATCCTCGATGGTGGCTTGGCCGTCGGTGCGTAGGAATCCGTTGTAGAATGTGACTTGTGCGACACCGCCGGTAGCGGCCAGCCGGCGCATCTGGTCGTCGGTGAGGTTGCGCGGATGGTCGCAGAGGGCTCGTGCCGACGAGTGGCTGCACACGATTGGCAGCTGGCTTATGTCGATGGCGTCGTAGAAGCTTTGCTCGCTGGCATGGGAGAGATCGACCATCATGCCGAGGCGATTCATCTCGCGTATCACGTCGGCACCGAATGTGCTCACTCCGCCGTGTTCGTTGTTGCCACGTGCCGAGTCGCAGATGTCGTTGTCGCCATTGTGGCAGAGGGTCATATACACCACGCCACGGCTGCGGAAATGGCCGACTAGGCTGATGTCGCGTCCGATGGCATATCCGTTTTCGATGCCCATCATGATTGATTTCCTGCCTTCGCGCTTGTTGCGATAGAGGTCGGCCGGTGTGCGGGCAATGGCGGCGCGGCCCTGGGTGCGCTCCACCATGGCTTCTATCTGGCTGAGGATGGAGTCGGACTTCGCTGTTGCAGCATGGAGCGATGCTTCGTCGCGTGCTTCCTGCTTGAGGTATGCCACCATGATTGATGCGTCGAGGTGGCCTTCGGTCATCTTGTGTAGGTCAACCAGCAGGCGTGGGTCGCGACGCGTGAAGTCGATGTCCTGGTCGAAGAACATGGGTGTGTCGCAGTGGGAGTCGAGCGTGAGTGTGTGGCTGTGCAGCTGTTTGGCTTCGCTGAACGAACGTGCCTCGCCCACGAGCCACTCGAAAAGCGGCATGTGGCTGCGGTCGGCGCCGAGTATGAAACACTCGGGATGCCACTGCACGCCGATGACCGATTTCCACTCGGTCGACTCGATGGCCTCGATGACTCCGTCGGGACTCAGCGCGCTGACACGGAAGCCGGCCGGCGCCTCCTTCACTGCCTGATGGTGGAAGGAGTTGACTGCTATCTCTTCGGCCCCATATATATTATATAATAATGTGTCGGGGCTGATGTTGATGGTGTGCGAGGCCTCGGTACGTGCCAGGTCCTGGCTGTGTTTCACAGTCACGCCTTCTTTCTGTGTGGCGAGGTCCTGATAGAGCGTGCCACCCAAAGCAGCAGCAATGACTTGTATGCCTTTGCATATTCCGAGCATTGGCAGCTGGCGGTCGTAGGCCAGACGTGCGAGCAGCAGTTCCTGCCTGTCGCGAATGGGTGTGATGCCGTGCAGCTGTGGTATTGGCTGCTCGTCGAGATACAGAGGATTTATGTCGCCTCCGCCGCTGAATATGATACCGTCGATGCCGTCGAGCTGAGCCATGAGCGCATCGGTATGCTCATAAGGTGGGATGACGACCGGTATGCCTCCGGCTTCGAGCACCGAGCGGTAGTAGCCCTCGGCCAGGGTGAGGGTCTGGTCGGCATAGTTGCCGGTGATTCCGATGACAGGCCGGTGTGTCGCAAGGGCATCGGTGGTGTGGAGGTCGGTGTATGTCTGTTGCCAGTTGAATCGGGTCATGTGTTCTGGTTTATGATTTATGGCGCAAAGTTACGAATTATTCATCGAACCGCCAAACGAAACAGCCGGATTTATACATGGCGGCAAGGCATCTGCCGCTATTCGTTTTCACGAGTGCGCACTCGCGATGCTGCGAGTGCGCAGTCAC
This sequence comes from uncultured Prevotellaceae bacterium, assembly GCA_946187025.1. Taxonomy (GTDB): domain Bacteria; phylum Bacteroidota; class Bacteroidia; order Bacteroidales; family Bacteroidaceae; genus Colivivens. Next base: position 3,066 of record CAMHPM010000147.1, on the reverse strand, counting down.
GGGCCCGCGAGTGCGCACTCTCAGGCCTGCGACTACGCACTCATTTTTTCCGATGCCACCACACAAAAACAGGCGGTGCCACACAATTCTTTCGGATTAAGTGTAGATAATTCGGCAAAAGTTCGTAACTTTGTGGCATTAAACGAATCATACCGACATGAAACAAAACATCATAGCATCAGTCATGCTGATAGGGTCGGCACTGTGGACCCCCCTCTACAGCCAGGACAACCACGCCTCCGACGTCATCAAGCAACTCGACATATTCCATCAGATATACCAGACCCTCGACGCATACTACGTCGATACACTCGACGCGTCGAAACTGGTGACCACAGGCATCGACGCCATGCTCGAGGCCCTCGACCCCTACACCGAGTACTACACCGAGGAAGACCAGACCGACCTGAAGATGCTCACCCAGGCCAAATATGGCGGTATAGGCAGCATGATACGCATGATGAAAGACTCGACGGTCATCATAGCCGAGCCCTACGAAGGAATGCCGGCAGCCGAGGCAGGCCTTCAAGCCGGCGACGTGTTGCTGAAGATAGACAAGACCGACCTCAAGGGTAAGACCACCTCGCAGGTGAGCGACATGCTGCGAGGCGAGCCCGGCACCACATTCCTGCTGCAATACAAGCGTCCGGGAGAGGCAAAGCCACGCGAAATAAAGATAACACGCCAGAACATAAAACTGCCTGCAGTGCCCTACTATGGCATGATAGGCCAGAGCGGATACATACACCTCAACCAATTCACCAACGACTGTTATCCCGATGTGCGGCGCGCCATCATCGCCCTGAAAGAGCAAGGAGCGACCAGCATCGTGTTCGACCTTCGCGGCAACGGCGGCGGCGCCCTCGACCAAGCAGTGAAGATAGTCAACCTCTTCGTCCCGAAAGGCATCACCATAGTCGAGACCCGCGGCAAAGTGAAGCTGGCACACTCGGAATATGCCACCACCGAAAATCCGCTCGACACCATCACGCCACTCGTGGTGCTGGTCAACGGCTCGTCGGCCTCAGCATCTGAAATCGTGGCAGGCAGCCTGCAAGACCTCGACCGGGCCGTGGTGATAGGCTCACGCACCTACGGCAAGGGCCTGGTGCAATCCATCCGCGACCTCGCATACAACACAAGCCTGAAACTCACCACCGCAAAATATTACATACCAAGCGGCCGCTGCATCCAGGAAGTGGATTACAAACAGAAACGCAATGCAGCCACCAACGCCACAAAAACCAGCGAGACGGCAGCCGACAGCATTTTCCACACACGAAACGGACGCACCGTGATGAGCGGACGCGGCATACGTCCCGATGTGGAAGTACACCACGACACACTGCAAAACATCGTCTATTACCTGTCGAACGACGATGTGCTGATAAACTACGGCACACACTACTGCCAGACACACAGCCGCCCGGCAAGCGTGGCCGACTTCAAAATAACCGATGCCGACTTCCAAGAATTCCGCCAGATGATAATCGATGCCAAATTCACCTACGACCGCATCAGCGACCGCCGGCTGCAAGACCTGAAGAAGACCGCACAATTTGAAGGATACTACGACGATGCCAAAGCCGAATTCGAAGCCCTCGAGGCAAAACTCACACACAACCTCGCCGCAGAAATCGACAGGCACGAAAACGACATACGCCAGCTCATGGCAGTAGAAATCGTGAAACGATACTTCTACGAAGCCGGAACAATACAGGAATCGCTCAAACAAGATGTTGACCTGAAAAAGGCCCAGGAAATCCTGGCCGACATGGAACAATACAACAAGATACTCGGAAAATAAAGAAAAACATACAAACAAAAAGACACATAAAACCCGTCAACCATAACCCCAAAGCCCATGCGCAACAGTAAGCTATACCGTTCAAACCGACAATTCATGTGGGGAAACATCCTCATAGCAATCTTCGTCGTCATACTTGCATTAGCACTCGTCTATCTATGCGGATACTTCTCATAATCATCACCGCCCTGATGGCCCTGCCCCTGACGGCCGTCACCACCGACGACTCGGTCTATGTGTGCCGCGACGGCATCTACCAGTGCCGCCTGCTACAGCCGGGCCTCACACTCAGCCTGCCCGACGACACCACAGCCGACTCCATCACATTCAGCCGGCCACAGACATGTATCGAAGTGGATTTCGCAAGCTTCGCACAAAACCACAAGGTTGACGCCGTGTTTATAAAAGCAACAGGCGGACAACGACTTACCATCAACAACACGATGAAACCATACACCGTGGCATCGGCCAACGCCAGCGACGTGGCCAGGCTCGACATCGAGCCAGGCCAGACCAGTGTGAGCCTGCCAATCGACATCATCACCAACCTGACAAAAGGCATCGACATAACACTGCTCTACGACGAAGGCCAGTACCTCACCATGTCGGACCCCACACCCATACGCCGCATACAAAACACCTTTGTGTGCCACTACACCATAGATGCCGCCAAAGCAAGACCATCGTGCTGGATGGCCACACTGCCAAGCCGCCTGCGTGCCAACATGCTCACACTTCCAGGCACACACGACTCGGCCACCAGCGCAGTCAGCACATCCATGGCACAGACACAGACACTCAGCATAGGCCAACAGCTGAAAGCAGGAATACGGGCATTCGACCTGCGACCACGCTACAACGCATCGTCCGAAAACGAAATAGCACTGGCCAACCTCGAGATCTACCACGGCATCATAGCAACAGGAGTGAAATGGCGCGACGCCATGGACACCATCGTCACATTCCTCAAGCAAAACCCCACCGAAACCGTATTTATCAACCTGCAAAAAGAAAACGCATCGGGCAGCACTGACTACAGCCAGATGTGGCGCACCAGCATACGCACCTACCTGCAACAAAACCGACAATATGTGCTGCAACAACTGCAAGCCACGACATCGCTTGCCGACTGCCGGGGCAAGATGGTAGTAGTGAGCCACAACCCATACGGAGCCGGCACCGACTACTATGGCACAGTCTTTGGTGCACTGACAGCATCGTGGGACGACAACGCCACGTTCACGACAAACCTCAACTAC
>CAMHPM010000146.1 GCA_946187025.1 uncultured Prevotellaceae bacterium | reverse complement strand
GCCAATTGATTTTTTCATCAATAGACTTCGGACAATTCCAGTCTATAGCCTTTCCGTAGGCATCCTTATATCTCAGAGATATCAGCCTCTTGGGATAATATTGCCCTAGAAACAACTCATACCGCTTCCTTAACGGGCGTAATTGATGTCTTAGCCAACGATAAATACGTTTCATTTACCAAATAGTTTTTTTAATATCACATTCGAACCCGAAAACAATGCATGATACTTCACCGCCATGAGAAATGCTTTCCAAAATGTCTTTGGACCTATCTTTAATGCTCGAATCACCAACACTATGACTGGGCGCTTTTCGTATGGATAGTCTTCAAAAAACTTGTTGCGGCGAATGACCATATCAAGATTGCTCAGATAGTTGCGTCCGCAGACTTTTTTATTACTGTGCAGGCTGTTCTTTCGGGTTGTTACGGTATATACAACATCTCCGTGAGTAGTCACTCTGTTATCTTCAGCCCAACATGTTGCTTTGACTACGAACATTGCATCGTTTGAGGCATATATTTCGTCAAATAATATGTGTCGAAGCATGATATGCTCGCGGCAGAACATCTTGCTCCATGGAGCAGGTTCAGTCAGTATGGCTTCCTTAGCACTTATAACTCCAGAGAGGGATTTGTCAATTGCATTGTTAATCTTCATGTGACGAAAAGATGGTGTAAAGTCATTAGAATCAACACTGTCTGCCTTGAACTGAATGACATCCTCCTGATCATTGCAGTGGATATTGAAAACATCAAAGGCACCGTCTACAAAATAATCATCTGCATCTGCAAACACGAGCCACTTGCCTGTGGCATGTTTCAGTCCTACATTGCGTGCATGTCCTGCCCCACCCCCATCTCTATCAAAGATACATTCAGTGTATTTACGGCAAAGGCCAGGAAAGTGAGTGAAGTCGACCTTATCCTCAGAACTGTTATCATCGACCACAATAACTTGTACTTCAGGTGTGTCTGGGATTGAATCCAGGCATCGTTGCAAAAGTTCTGGAATTTCGTGATGTGGTATGATTATGGAAAAAGTAGGCATGATTATATATGATTAAAGATTTGTTATAAACAATAATGACAGGTCTCAGACTCAGACCTTCAATCGTAATGTATGATTATTAATGATTCTCATAAACGTGTCAAAGCCAGAAAAAAGCGCCTGCTTGCGCAGCAGAAGCATGAATGTTCTGACAAAAGTCCTAAGACCATATCGGTGGGAACGAAACAAAAGTATAATTAATGGTTCTTTTCGCAATCCTGGGTAGTCTCTCAAGAAATTGTTATACCTGATATATACCTCCAGACGACAGAGAAAATTATCTGGATCACTCTTACTGCGCCCCATAAGGCTGTCAGCGCGTGAAGTTACCGTATAAACAGTCTCAGTACACACTGCCAAATATGTTGATTCTGTCCAGCACACTGACCTTGCAACGAACATCACATCATTTGATGCCATCGTCTCGTCAAAAAATATTTTATAGCCTTGTATGTAGTCTCGGCGAAACATCTTGCACCAAGGGACTGGTTTAGCCAGCAAGCCCTGAGTCATAGACATGTCACCACTAACAACACTATCTATATATTTATTAAGTTCTATATGACGATCTGAAGGAGAATAGTCGTCCGAATCGACACTATTGGCCTTGAAAAGAATTATATTGGCTACATCTTCTTTGTGGCTGGAAAATATGTCAAACGCATCTTTCGTGAAGAAGTCATCTGAGTCTGCAAACACAAGCCATTTGCCGTCTGCATGGCGCAATCCTATATTCCGCGCATGGCCGGCTCCCCCACCTTGTTTGTCGAAGATACACTCTGTATATCGACGTTCAAGTCCCGGAAAATGGTCGAAGTCCACATTATCGGCAGAACTGTTGTCATCAACCACGATGACCTGAACATCGGGCACGTCGGGTATTGAGTCGAGGCATCGCTGCAATAGCTGCGGGATGTTGTGGTGCGGAATTATGACTGAAAAAGTATGCATGATATTAATAACTGCTGAATTATGACTTATATCCGTTTGATTTCTTCTTTATCATCTGCAATGCTGCATGACGTTCAGCATCATCAAGTGCGAAGTACCATACCGTGATTCCCGACACAATTACTGTCACGACTCCGGTGAGCAAGAACCTTAATGGTATGTCGATATACGTCACCATCATCCAACACGCTACTGCAATAGAAAATAAGGGTAGCGTGACACGGGCAAATACATGTTTTGCAAAATGACGTATGGAGAGTCCGGCAGTATATTTGAGGAAAGGCAAACGGATTATTGCGCAAATGAACTCAAAACCAATATATACCCACATAGCATCTTCGAGTTGGTAGCCAAGATGCAAACAAAGCCAGAATGCAGGCAAGGTGAGCACTTTGATAGTATTCACCACAAGCGAATAGTTGCGAATACGGCCTATAGCTTGGTTAGCTGTCCCGAGTCCGATAGTGAGTTGGTCAACAAGGGCTGTGAGTAGTACAAACCGACATAATGTAGCTGCATGTGGTGGCACTTCATCCAACCACACATTGAGCACTTCATTCATCTCGAACGACAGAGGGATAGTAACTGTTGCAAGAAGAAGAAATGCGTACTTGCTTGCCATCTCCGACAGATACAGCATCCGCTCTCTGTTATTCAGGCTCTCTGCCTTAACTATCTGTGGACTCATAGCATTTGTCACTGATGTAGCAATAAATACGACTGATGCATAAACTTGTTGTGCCACACCGTATGCACTGTTTACTATTGTACTTTGAAAGAATCGGTTTATGATAACAGCCACACCCTGTGAACGTGCTATCACACATCCCATGCTATATACTGTCCATGTTGCAAAACCAGTGAGTTCCTTTATGTATTTCCGCCCGATAAGTTCAAACCGTGGTATAAGCATCGACTCCTCGAAATGCCTTTTCGACCACAACGAGAGTGCCAGATAATTGAACAGCATGATGCCTGCCAGGGCAACAGCATATGCCATAAGTCTGTCGTATGTGATGAAAGGCAGACACAGGGCAAATGCCAGTTTCAACACACCATCTATGATATCTACAACCGATATATATACTATCTCCTCGTGAGCCACAAACAAGGCTTTATATGGTGCTGTAAAAAAAGTTATGACAAGTGACAGGATTACAGTATAATAGACCTTAGTTGCTGTAGGTATCCTTTCGGGAGTTATTTCTAACAGCCCATCAAATATGAATGGGGTCAGAGCTACAAGAATAAATGCAAGTGATGTTCCCAAGATGATATGCAACAACAGGCTGTTCGAAAACATAGATTTCAGGTCCTGCATGTTTCCTCTTCCATAGTAGAACGACAATTGCCGTTGAGTTGTGACCACCATAGCATTTGTAATAAATGCCAGCATCGTCACCACACCTGCCACCAACGAATAAATGCCATAATCCGACTGTCCTAACGCTTGCAACACAAGACGCGTACTATAAAGCGACAGACAGATGTTAACAACCGACCTTGTATGTTGCGCCAACGTGTTTATGACTATTCTTTTCGATGGTTCCATACTACGACAGTATTACTCTTTACCTTGGGCTCATGCAATGCTGCATTATAAGCAAGAGACAAGAGCGTTATTACAAACACTGGAGGATAAACTTCCATAGTCATCATCAGGAACAAAATGGCAACTGATGCATAAATGAGCAGTGTGTATTTATCAGACACGCCTATTATCTTCGACACTACCATGTAGCAAAGATATGTAAAAACAGCAAGCAGCAACACTCCTCCATAAATAAGGATTGCCCAAATGAAATTGTGCGGTCCTTTGGCAAGAGAACTCATGTGTGAGAAATACCAGTCACGGTCAACAAGCCCATAACCATATATAGGAGACTCTGACACGACCTTGGAAGCTGCATCCCACAAATACGTACGATTAGTGAATGTTATGTCCTTACCAAGTATATCCTCTACAAAATATATGGCTACTTCATTATTTTCTATGCCTTTGCCCTGAAAGCACACGAATATTTGGAATAATATGACACTCGCAAGCAATGCCAATACACCTACTTTTATTAATCGTTTAGATGGAATGATACAGAATAAGAGGAAAAGTGAAATTCCTGTGATTGAGGTCATGGACCCTACGATGAAAAGAGTAACCAGCGATACTAATACAACAGGAATAACATTCAACCACCACCATTTGCTATATTTCAGACATAGGATGCTAATAGCAACAGCACATAACAAGCGGCATCCCATTTGATTGTAGTTAGTCCCCAACAAGTATCCATTGATAGTAGTGTCGGCAGCAAACCATAGTTCTGGATGAGCCATCATGTGTATGGCATTCAGATATACACATAATGAGAATGAAATGGCTAATGAAATCACTATCAGATTCATGCGATCTGAATAGTATTCGCATGCCATAACAATGAAGATGACTGCACATCCATCGTAAAAGCAATTCTTAATATCGTTGAAGCCTATTATCGTTGACATCAACATGAGAGTTTCGAAAAGAACACAAACAAGTACATAACGCGACATAACGCCCTCCCTCAGATATAAAAATGCCATTATGAAAAAGGAGAGCATCGAGAAGAATAATGCGACGTATGAGACGACCTGCCATTCAAGAACCGAGATATCGATAGTGGCTCTGACTACAACTGTAATAATCATGAGGCACGGCAGCCACGTAAGACTACGCGGGTCGAACTTCATCAACCGGCTGAGGTCTATTGCGTATGGTCGCTCTACAAGTGTGTCCATAGATTATTGTGTTTGACAGAAAATGTATTGACTTTCAGTTGTAATCGGGAAGGTGTATCCATGCAGATACTACCATAGTCTTATTTCCTTCCTCAGCACCCATCCTGCACATACGATGGTGGCTAAGATGAGCATACCGAGTACGAATATCATGCGTTTTGGTCCCGTAGGCTTCACTGGGACCGTGGCTCCTTGCAGCACGGTGAAGGCCGGTATCTTCTCTTGCAGTTTTGCCTTGGCACCCTCGAGTTGGGTTTTCATGGCAGTGTAGGTCTGGTACTTTATCGACATGTCGCCTTCCAGACGGTCACGTTCCGAGATGTATGCCTGGAGGATTACGTCTTTGTGCGAGTCGGTATATGCGCTGTAGGCCATCATAGC
>CAMHPM010000145.1 GCA_946187025.1 uncultured Prevotellaceae bacterium | reverse complement strand
CTGTGAAGAAACGTGGCATACACGTTCTGTGCCGACGCCCGTTTTCGAGTGTTTCAGGGTGGCTTTCAGGAGGTAAAGTGCAATTTATTCAGTATTCATGACGTCTGTTTCATTTATTTTTCGTAACTTTGCACCCCGAAACTATAAAAACGATAACAGAATAATAGAAAACAGAAACTCACTGAGATGAATATTACGTTAGAAAAGACCGACGCGGTGAACGCCGTCGTTACAGCCGAAATCCAGCCCGAAGACTATCAGGACAAAGTAAAGGCAGCAATCAAGGATTTCAGAAAGAAGGCCAACGTGCCTGGATTCCGTAAAGGCATGGTGCCCGAGGGACTCATCAAGAAGCAGTATGGCATGTCAATCCTGGCCGAAGAAGTAAACAAGGTTCTGCAGGAATCGCTCTACAACTATATACGCGACAACAAGGTGAACATGCTGGGTGAGCCTATCTCGACCGAGGCCAACCAGAATGTGGAACTCGTTGAAGGTGGCACATTCACCTTCAAGTTTGAGCTTGCACTTGCCCCTGAGTTCAAGGTTGAGCTCACAAAGAAAGACAAGGTGGAGTATTACAACGTCGAGGTGACCGACGAAATGATTGACCAGCAGGTCGATATGTATCGTCAGAGAGGCGGAAGCTACAAGCCTGTGGATGACTATCAGGACAACGATATGCTGAAGGGTGTGATGACCGAACTCGATGTCGAAACTCCTGTTACAGCCGAAGGCGTGGTGATGCTGCCTAAATACATGAAGAACGACGACCAGAAGAAACTCTTCGAAGGTGCAAAGGTGAACGACATCATACGTTTCAACCCGACCACAGCCTACGAGGGCAACGAAACCGAGCTGGCATCGCTCATGAAGGTGGAGAAGGAAACCGTTGGCGAACACAAGGGCGACTTCAACTTCCAAATCACCGAAATCACACGCTTCGTGCCGGGCGACCTGACTGAAGAACTCTTCCAGCAAGTGTTCCCGGGCGGCGACGTGAAGACCGAAGACGACTTCCGCAAGAAGATACGCCAGGGCATCGAAGACCGATATGCCAAGGATTCCGACTTCAGATTCCTCATCGACGTGCGCAACTATGTCACCAAGAAACTCGGAAAACTCGAATTCCCAGACGAGAAACTGAAGAAAATCATGCTCAACAACGCTGAAGGCGACGAAAAGAAGGTGGAAGAGAACTATGAGAAGAGCATAGAGGAACTGACATGGCACCTCGTCAAGGAACAGCTCGTGGAGCAAACCGGAGTGAAGGTTGACGACAAAGATGTGATTGAGATGGCAAAAGACGTGACACGTATGCAGTTTGCACAATACGGCATGATGAACATCCCTGACGAATACCTCGACGGCTCGGTGAAGGAAATGATGAAGAAACGCGAGACAGTCGATAACCTCATCGACCGTTGCATCGAGGTGAAGCTCGGCACTGCACTCAAGGATATTGTAAGCCTGAAGACAAAGAATGTGACTCCGGCCGAGTTTAACAAACTGTTTGAGGAATAAGACTTTCCGACAGAATAAAATATACATAAAAAGCATCTCATCGCCCGATGGGATGCTTTTTTTTAGTTATATACGAAAGTTTTTCTTATAATATTTGTCTGTTTCGAAGAAAAAGCATAACTTTGACGGATAATAACCCAACAGATAATTCTGCCATAATTCATAAGAATGAAAAAACAATATCTGCAACGGATAATTCCGCTGGTCGTCTTTGCAGTCCTTGCGTTTGCCTATCTGGCCATCACCTCCCAGGACCTGTTCTATGTGGTGCAGAGCCAAGACTTTTTCGTCTATGACTCGTACTTCTTCGACCGCGTAGCCGCCTATCCCGGATGGGTGGCTCCCTACGTGGGCAGTTTCCTCACTCAGTTTGCCTTCCATCCGTTGGCCGGCATCGGCCTGTTTGTGCTGCTGCTCACCGCCTTGGCATGGATTGCGCAGGCTGTCTGGCGTGTGCCAAGGCAGCTGTCGGCCCTTACACTCGTGCCGTCGGTGCTGGTGGTGGCATTTGTCGTGGGGTGGGACTACGGACTATTCGGCACCCGACACTATGGCAATCTGTTCTCGCCAATAGTAGGAATGATGCTGGCCACACTGCTCACAGCCGTGTCGGTAAGGCTCAAGAACCGGTGGATACGATATGCATGGAGCATGGCAGTGCTCGTGCTGCTCTATCCGTTCCTGGGGTTCTATGCACTCATGGCAGCTGCGATGCCTCTCATGTTGCGTTTTGACAAGTTAATCATTCTACTGACACTGGTGCCGATGGCATTCGTCCCATATATAGAAGCACAATGGCTCTTTCCAAACTTCAACAGCCATTTCTGCATGATTGCCGGGCTACCTTTCAAAGACTATTTCAAGACACAGCTGACGTGGATGCCACTATATGTGGCCTTTGCCTTCAGCCTCATGTTGCCGCTACTGGCAAGAGCGGCCGGCAAAATGAAACCACGAATGGCAACAGTCATATCATGTGCAGTGGCAGCTGCAGCTGTCGCACTGGTACCAATGCTACGCTTCAACGACTCCAACTTCAAAACCCTGCTGGCCGTAGAACACGCCTACGGGACGGGAGAAGACAATCGCGTGTTGGAACTATGTACGACACAGCAGCGGCCTATACGTTCGATAGTGATGTATCGTAACATCGAACTGTGGAAACGCGGCGAACTGCTCGACAAGATGTTCCAGTATTCGTGGAATACCGACACGGTAAAGTCGGTGAACCTGCGCATGAACACATATATCACCGGAGCAAAAGTCTTCCAGCATTACACCTTCTGGAACTTCTCATACCGATGGGCTATGGAACGCATGGTGATGTACAAACCATCGTATGCCGACATACAAATCATGGCAAAAAACGTATTGTATAACCACGAGACAGAACTTGCCGATAAATATCTTTCCATGCTCGACAACACACTCTATTACAAAGACTGGGCCCACACACAACGCCGCCTGCTTTCGCCCGAGACACTGCGAGCCGACTCGGCTTACATGATGCACCGGCAGATAGTACTGGTGCCTCAAGGGGCGATAGACAATACCGAGTATTGCGAATACCTACTGCTGAAATACTTCACCAACCTATATGCCCTTACACCGAAGCGTGCCGAACTGTGTCTGGCTGCATGTATGATAATGCACAAGGAAAACGAGTTCTGGCAGATTGTGCTTGCCCAGGAAAAGGCAAATCCGGGCATGACACTGCCACGGCATGTACAGGAAGCCGCACTGCTCTATGCACTGAAGAAAAATAATGCCTCGCTGATGGCGCAGATAAAGCTCATGGTAGGGCCGCAGGGAGCGGTGTGTCAGCAGTTTGAACGCAATCAAGACCTGCTGGCACGACTGCTCACCGCACCGACGATGGGCGATGTTAACACACTTGCAGCACTCTGTCCCGGCACATATTGGAACTACTATTTCAACGACTCGCGCAAGGGAGTGGTTTTCGACTGAAAAAAACGACTGACATGAAAACATACATCATCACTTTGATAAGCCTCGCAATGCTGATTGCATCGTGTACGCCGGAGGTTCCGCGCGACGCGCGCGATAATAATAAAAACGTGTCGATATTCCCCGACTACACCGAAGTTGTGATTCCACCCAATATAGCACCATGCAACTTCCATATAAACGACACGACGGCAACCGACTTCGTAACAGTGGTCGAGGGACGTGACGGACAGCAAATCGTTGCCGGAGGCGTGGATGCCACGTTCGGCGAAAGCAAGTGGCACCAACTGGTGGAGCAAAACAAAGGCTCCGAACTCAGCGTGACAGTCTATGCCAAGACACGTGAAGGATGGGAACACTACAGACCATTCACGATATCTGTGGCCGAAGAACCGATCGACGAGTATATCTCATATCGTATCATCGAACCGAGCTACAAGAACTATGGCAGCATAACACTCCGCCAACGTAATCTTACGAATTACGACGAGAGTGTGATATATTCCAATGAAGAGATAAACATGCAGGACGCAGAAACTTCCTACCAATGCGTCAATTGCCACTCATATCAGAACTATCACACCGATAATTTCCAGTTCCATGTGAGGCACAATAAAGGCGGCACCGTGATTGTGACTGGCGGAAAGGCCGTAAAGTACAATCTGAAGACCGACTCAACCATCGGTGCCGGCGTATATCCGGCATGGCATCCGTCGGAACCCGTCATAGCCTATTCGCTCGACCACACAGTGCAGGCATTCCTTATCGACGGCCCGAAGCACAAGATAGAAGTGCTCGACACGCTGAGCGACATGGTGCTCTACTATGTAGATACCAACGAGATACAGACTGTGCGCAAGACTAAAGACTGGTATGAGACAACTCCGGGATGGTCGCCCAAAGGAGATATGCTGTATTATTGCACGGCATATTTCCCAATCGATGCAGCTGGCACCCATTACGACCTGGGCAATCACTACGACAGAATCCTGTACGACATAGTACGCCATCCGTATGATGTAAAGACCCGAACAATAGGCGAGGCCGACACCGTGTTTAAGGCAAGCACTATAGGCAAGAGTGCATCCTTCCCACGAGTAAGTCCCGACGGACGCTACCTCTTGTTCGGACTGGCCGACTATGGATACTTCCACGTGTGGCACAGGAGCAGCGACCTGCATGTAATCGACCTGCAGACAATGGAAGAACGAAGCCTTACCGATATGAACAGTCAGGAGACCGATTCGTACCACGCCTGGAGCAGCAACGGAAGATGGATCGTGTTTAGCACACGACGTGAGGACGGAAACTACACCAGGGCTTATATCGGCTATTTCGACAAGAACGGAAAAGAACATAAACCCTTTGCGGTGCCACAGTCCGACCCCCTGTTCAACAAAAAGTTCATGAAGAGCTTCAATGCAACCGAGTTCATGGTCGAACCTGTTAAGTTTTCGCCCCAGGAACTGGCCGTTGCGGTACAAAAGGCACCTGTACAAGCAAAATTCTATAAATAAATAATAAAAGTGTTTGGCAGTTCAAGTTTTTTTCTTACCTTTGAGGGCAGAAAACGTGAATAAAGCAATAAAAACTAATAAAAATACAACGAAATGACTATTAATGATGATTTCAGAAAGTACGCCACAGGGCATGTAGGCATCAACAGCATGGTGCTCGACGATGTGGTGAAAGCACAGTCAGGATATCTTAACCCATACATACTTG
>CAMHPM010000144.1 GCA_946187025.1 uncultured Prevotellaceae bacterium | reverse complement strand
ATCGACCGCGACGGCACACTCATCGAGGAGCCGGCCGACGAACAAATAGACAGTATCGACAAGTTCCGACTGCTGCCACATGTACTCAGTTCACTCAGTTTCCTGCGTACACACACCGACTTCGAATTTGTGATGGTAAGCAACCAGGACGGCCTCGGTACACCTGCATATCCGCAGGAAGTGTTCGACCAGTTCCAGAACCTATTGCTTCACACCCTCTCTACCGAGGGCATCACGTTCGACGACATATTGATCGACCGCTCGTTCCCCGAAGACCATCAGCCGACCCGCAAGCCAGGCATCGCCATGCTCACGAAATACACTACGGGCGAATACGACTTGGCCGGCAGCTACGTGATTGGCGACCGCCCAACCGATGCCCAACTGGCCAGGAACCTCGGCTGCAAAGCAATAATACTGAACGGACGCTTCACCGAGTCCTCCGAAAATTCTGAGAATTCTGAACTCTCCGAGTTCTCTGATTCCACTGTGCTTCCAGTTGCCGGCTGGCAGCAAGCCACCGAACTCATCTATGCCGGTATGCGTACGGCCGAGGTGCATCGCACCACGAATGAAACGGATATTTACGTGAAGATGAATCTCGACGGAACGGGACATTCCGACATAAACACCGGCATTGGATTCTTCGACCACATGCTGCATCAGATAGCACGACACGGGTGTATCGACCTCACCGTAAAGGCCAAAGGCGACTTGTATGTAGATGAGCATCACACCATTGAAGACACTGGCATCGTATTGGGCGAATGTCTGCTCAAAGCCTTGGGCGACAAACGCGGAATCGAACGCTATGGATTCCTCCTCCCTATGGACGACAGCTTGTGTCAGGTGACACTCGATTTCGGCGGACGTGCATGGCTCGTGTGGGATGTGGAGTTCAGGCGCGAAAAGATAGGAGACATGCCTACCGAGATGTTCTTCCATTTCTTCAAATCGTTTAGCGACGCAGCACGCATGAACCTCAATATTAAGGCCGAGGGAGACAACGAACATCACAAAATCGAAGGTATATTCAAGGCATTGGCTAAATCAATAAAAATGGCAATTCGACGTGACATTTTCAATTATCAGCTTCCATCGAGCAAGGGAATTTTGTGATTTATCAAAAAAATATACGTCAAAACACTCTCTATGTAAAAATAAATAGCTAATTTTGTTCGGTTTTTGCGTGTACCCCGGTTGGGGAAATCGCTTAAACCGGACTTTTTATAATGTCAAAATTTATTAATTCATAAATTATAAACATTCAAAGTATGAAACTTTCACGTATTGATCACCTTGGCGTCGCTGTCAAGAGCATCGACGAAGTTCTCCCTTATTTCGAGAACACACTGGGATTGAAGTGCTACGCAATAGAAGAGGTAGCCGACCAAAAAGTAAAGACCGCTTTCTTGAAAGTGGGTGAAGTAAAACTTGAGCTTCTTGAACCAACAAGCCCTGAGAGTGCAGTTGCCAAATTCCTTGAGAACGGCGGACGCGGTGTTCACCACGTTGCATTTGCTGTAGAAGACGGAGTGGCCAACGCATTGGCAGAGTGCGATGCACAGGGTCTGCGCCTCATCGACAAGGCTCCACGTCCAGGCGCCGAAAACATGATGATTGCATTCCTGCACCCTAAGTGCACTGCTGGCATCCTCACCGAACTTTGCGAACCAAAGAAGTAAAGAACAGCCTGTGGCTCTAATGATATCGGTTAGGAACACGTCTGCTATTCATTATTCATTATAAATTATTCATTATCATACAAACGATGAGTATTCAATCACAAAAGATACAGGAACTTGTTGAAAAGCGTGAGAAAGCACGCTTGGGCGGTGGCGAGAAAGCCATCCAGAAACAACACGAGAAAGGTAAATATACGGCACGCGAGCGTATTGCACTGCTTCTCGACGAAGGTAGCTTCGAAGAAATGGACATGTTTGTGACACACCGCTGCCACAACTTCGGAATGGAGAAGAAACAATTCGACGGCGACGGAGTCGTTACCGGTTACGGTACTATCAACGGACGCCTCGTTTACGTCTTTGCACAGGACTTCACCGTTAATGCAGGCTCGCTTTCCGAGACCATGGCTCTCAAGATATGCAAGGTGATGGATGCTGCAATGAAGATGGGTGCACCTGTAATCGGACTCAACGACTCGGGTGGCGCACGTATTCAGGAAGGTATCAACGCACTTGCTGGTTACTCAGAGATATTCGAGCGCAACATCCTCGCAAGCGGTGTCATCCCACAGATTTCAGGAATCTTCGGCCCATGCGCAGGTGGTGCAGTTTATTCACCGGCACTCACCGACTTCACCCTCATGATGGAAAACACATCATACATGTTCCTTACCGGTCCGGCTGTCGTGAAGACCGTTCTTGGCGAAGTAGTGACACAGGAAGAACTGGGTGGAGCAAGCGTACACTCAACCAAGTCGGGTGTGACACACTTCACTGCCGCTACCGAGGAAGAGGCCATCGCTATGATCAAGCAACTCATCAGCTACATACCTCAGAACAACCTAGAGAAGACTCCACGTGTAGAGTGTACCGACCCAATCGACCGCATGGACGATTATCTGAACGAAATCATACCAGACAACCCTAACAAGCCTTACGACATGTATGAGGTTATCGGTGCAATCGTTGACAACGGTGAGTTCTTCGAAGTGCAGAAAGACTATGCACGCAACATCATCGTTGGTTTCGCACGCTTCAACGGCGAATCGGTCGGCATCGTAGCTAACCAGCCAAAGGCACTTGCAGGTGTGCTCGACTGCAACGCATCGCGCAAGGGCGCACGCTTCGTACGTTTCTGCGACGCATTCAACATCCCAATCGTAACACTCGTCGATGTTCCTGGATTCCTTCCTGGAACCGGTCAGGAGTACAACGCCGTAATCCTCCACGGAGCCAAGCTCCTCTATGCTTACGGAGAATGTACAGTGCCAAAGGTGACCGTCACACTGCGTAAGTCTTATGGTGGTTCACACATCGTGATGAGCTGCAAGCAACTCCGCGGCGACGTGAACTACGCATGGCCATCGGCCGAAATCGCTGTGATGGGTGCTGCAGGTGCTGCTGCCGTCCTTTATGCCAAGGAAGCCAAGGCAAAGAAGGAAGCAGGCGAAGATGCTGCTGCATTCATCCAGGAGAAGGAAGACGAATACACAAAACTCTTTGCCAACCCTTACAATGCAGCCAAGTATGGCTACATCGACGACGTAATCGAGCCACGCAACACTCGTTTCCGCATCATTCGCGCACTGGCACAGTTGGCCGACAAGAAACTCACCAACCCTGCCAAGAAGCACGGTAATATCCCACTCTAATATTAAGGCATTCACACTATGGTAACATTATTATCAGTTAATTGGGGCGACGTATGGGCAATGGCCGGCATGGGATTCGGCGTCGTGTTCTGCGTTCTCCTGTTGCTCGTGGTCGTGATGCATTTGCTGGGATACACAGTGCAGAAAGTTGAAGGTGCCGGAGCCAAAAAGCCGGCAGCACCCGCTGTTGCCAAGGCTACTGCCGCACCAGCTGCTCCTGCAGCATCGGTCGCAACAGCATCCGATGCCGACAAGGCTGCCATCGCAACTGCACTCTACCTGTACTTCCACAACGTACACGATGAGGAAAGCCATGTCATCACCATTCATCATAATGAACACTCTGCATGGCATCACGAGTTAAATCAGCATAATTTACATGCATAAAGCGAATTGAAAGTTGAAGAATGAATTGATAAACTTAGGTTTTTCACTTTTCACTATTCACTTTTCACTATTATTAACATTATTCATTAAGAACAAACGATGAAAGATTTAAAGTTCAAAATAGACGGTAAGGACTATGTGGCTCAGGTTGAAGAACTTGAGGAAGGCAATGTAAAGGTGACCGTCAACGGAAAAGCATACGACGTGGAGGTAGAACACGAAGTACACCATGCAGCTGCTGCTCGTCCTGTAGCTTATGTAGCTTCAGCCTCTGCTGCTCCTGCTGCAGTTCCTGCATCGGCTGCTAAAATCACAGCTCCACTGCCAGGAAACATCACAAAGATACTCGTGTCGGCCGGACAAAAAGTAAAGAAAGGCGACGTGGTGATGATCATGGAAGCCATGAAGATGGAAAACAACATCACTGCCGAGGCCGATGGCACCGTAAAGGCCGTAGTGGCTCAGTTGGGTCAGTCGGTAAACCAGGGCGATGTGCTCCTCGAACTCGAAGGCGTACAAGCAGCCGCACCAGCCGCTGCACCTGCACCGAAGGCTGCCCCTGCACCTAAAGCCGCACCAGCCGCTTCACCAGCACCAAAGCCTGCAGCACCTGCTGCCGGAGCTAAGACCGTCAACGCTCCGCTGCCAGGCACCATCACTGAAGTAAAGGTGAAGGTAGGTCAGGCAGTGAAGAAAGGCGACGTGCTCGTAGTGATGGAAGCCATGAAGATGGCAAACGACATCATGGCCGAGTGCGACGGAACCGTTAAGAACATTCTCGTACAACAAGGTGCATCGGTCAACGTAGGCGATGCACTCGTAGAAGTAGGTTGATATACTCATGAAACAGATTAAGAAAGTATTCAGCCTCTTTGGCATATTGATGCTCATGTCAGTAGGATGCTTTGCCGCCGATGGTCATTTCGACTTCGCCGAGACCATGACCAAGTTCCTCGACACAATGGGCTTTAACCAGATATTCTCTACCGAAGGCGGATGGAAGTATCTCGTCATGCTCGTCGTGGCTTGCTTCCTTCTCTATCTCGCCATCAAGAAGCAGTACGAGCCTCTGCTCCTCCTGCCTATTGCATTCGGTATGCTCCTCTCCAACCTGCCGGGAGCCAATATGTTCCACACCGAGATGTGGAACGAAGAGTTCCTCAACCCGGCAAGCGAATACTACCACAGCTATCGTCATGTGTTGGCCGAAGGTGGATTGCTCGATGTGCTCTACATCGGAGTGAAGGCTGGAATCTATCCTTGCCTCATCTTCATCGGTGTGGGCGCCATGACCGATTTCGGTCCGCTCATCGCCAACCCGAAGAGTTTCCTCCTCGGTGCAGCTGCACAGATAGGTATCTTCATGACCTTCATCGCAGCACATGCACTTGGCTTCACAAGCGCAGAGGCAGGTTCGATCGGTATTATCGGTGGTGCGGATGGTCCTACATCCATCTTCCTCACCACCCGTTTGGCTCCACACCTTCTCGGCCCTATCGCC
>CAMHPM010000143.1 GCA_946187025.1 uncultured Prevotellaceae bacterium | reverse complement strand
TGAAAACGACAATGACAACGGTATGCTATATGCCACCACAGTCTTCAGCGACAGCCTTGGTCAAGTGAAAAGCAACATAAGCCTCAAAAAGTCGCAAATCATGATAAACGACACTTTGTGGCAAGTGCAGCCATCGACTATATCGGTATTCGGCAAACAGATTCAATGCAACAACGTCAGCATAAACAATGACAAACAAAGTATAACACTCAACGGCACTATATCGGAAAATCCTGACGATTCACTCGTGGCCGACCTACGTTCGCTTGAAGTGGCTTACATCACCGAACTCGTCGATTTCCATGCCGTCCGTTTCCGCGGTGCAGCATCAGGCCGTGCCGTAATCAGCAACATCTACGAAGACCTGCACCTCAATGCAGACATCACTGTTGACAACATGCATCTGCAAGAAGGACGCCTCGGAACTGGTCACATACAAGCATCATGGGACCAGGAACTGAAAGGCATCAGAGTTGACGGACATATTGTGGATAACTACAAGAATATAGACCGCGTTACCGACGTTAACGGTTTCATTGCTCCAAGTCAGAATGATATCGACCTCAAAATCACGACTCACAACACAAATGCAGAGTTTCTCAACGGATTCCTCTCGTCAACATTCAAGAACATCAATGGTAATACCAATGGAATACTACATGTAGTAGGTCCTCTGAACGATGTGAATCTGATTGGTAACATCAGTGCAGACGTTCAAATGACACTTCGCGCCACAAATGTGACCTACAAGATCAATCCACTCGATTCCATTCATCTGCGTCAATATGGTTTCGATTTCAACAATGTGAGGCTGACCGATGACCGCCTTGGCAATGCTGTCGTTAATGGTACGTTGGCACACAGGAACATGAAGAACTTCAAATACGACTTCGACATCAGGATGAACAACCTCACTGTATATGATGAGCGGGAATTCAATTCCGATAAATTCTACGCAACCGTGTATGCCGACGGAAATCTTCAGATTCACGGATCCGACGGTCATCCGCTACGCATGTCGGCCGAAGTGACTCCTACCCGAGGCAGTGTCTTTGCCTACGATGCAGCAACACCTGATGCCATCACATCGTCAGGCTTTGTCACGTTCCGTGATGTGACATCGACCAACAATGCTGATAACAGCAGCAACAACAACGAGGCCAACAGCATGATAACAGCTTTCGACCATGAATACCAGAGCGATATCTACATGGACCTGAGCCTTCATGTCAATCCAAATTGTGAGATTATGCTCCGCATGGACAATAAAGACGATGGTTACATGACCACACGCGGTAGCGGCACACTCACTGCACACTATCACAACAAGAGTCCGTTCTCGCTTAATGGCATCTATCAGATTCAAGAAGGCCATTATAAGCTCTACCTTCAAGAACTGGTTTCGCGCGACCTTGTGCTCCAACCTGGCAGCAACGTGGTGTTCAACGGCAATCCGTTCGATGCAAACATACACCTCATTTGCCATCACACATTGAATTCCGTACCATTACGCGACCTTACTTATACTGATGCATTTAACCAAAACACTAAGGTAAAAGTGGTTTGTGTGATGGATATCACCGGCAAGCTTGACAACATGAACTTTGCATTTGCAATCGAACTGCCGACCGTGAGCGACGAGACGCGCCAGCTGGTAAACAGCCTCATCACTTCGGACGAGGAGTTGAACATGCAAATGATTTATCTGTTAGGATTAGGACGTTTCTATCCAAGCGAATATGCCCGTGCTAATGGTGAGACAGGCTCTGACCAAGCCGTCAACACCCTGTTGTCGTCAACCATCTCGGGACAAATCAACCAGATGCTGTCAAATGTAATAAGCGAAGACAGCAAATGGAACTTCGGAACTGGGCTTTCGACCGGTGAGCGCGGATGGAACGACCTTGATGTTGAAGGTATATTGTCGGGACGTCTGTTCAACGACCGCCTGCTCATAAACGGAAACTTCGGCTATCGCGACAATGCACTCACCAACTCGTCGAACTTCATTGGCGACTTCGATGTGCGATGGAGGCTGAAGGAAGACGGACATACATTTATCAAAGCATACAATCAGACAAACGACCGCTATTTCACTAAAGCAACCCTCAACACTCAGGGAATCGGCGTGACTTATCAGCGCGACTTCGATTCGTGGAAAGCACTTTTCCGTCGGAAGATGAAGGAAGAAAACGAGAAGCAAGCCAACGACTCCAACAAGAAGCAAAAAACGAAAAAAAGCAATATCAGAAACATCGAATAACGATATCAGAAACATCGAATAACGATGTCATAATTGCTGAAAGACAATATCGAATAATTGAATAACATAAAAAAACTGACGATATCATGCAATACGGATTTGTAAAAGTGGCCGCAGCAGTGCCACAAGTACATATTGGCGACTGCGAATGGAACACTCGCCAGATAGAAAGCCTCATAGTGCAAGCCGAAGGTAAAGGAGTGGAAATCATCGTATTCCCCGAATTGAGCATAACCGGCTATACTTGTGCCGACCTCTTCTTCCAGCAACAACTTACCGACAGTTGCGAGAACGCCATGTTCCGCCTGCTTGATGTCACCCGCTCGCTCAACATCATTGCCATCGTCGGCTTGCCGTTGCGAGTGGGTTCAGTACTGTTCAACGTGGCTGCCGTGGTGCAACACGGCCAGATTCTCGGCATCGTACCAAAGACGTTCATTCCAAATTACGGCGAATTCTACGAGAAGCGTTGGTTTACATCGGGGCACAACATCGACACCACTACGACTTATTGTGCCCAGCACGTACGTGTCTGTCCGCAACTGTTGTTCCGCACGTCATCATGCACGTTTGGCATCGAGATATGCGAAGACCTTTGGGCTCCTGTCCCGACAAGCTCATTGCTCGCGCTTCAGGGTGCAGAAGTTGTATTCAACCTCTCGGCCACCGACGAGTTTGCATGTAAGCACACCTATCTCTGCAACTTGCTTTCCCAACAGTCGGCTCGTTGTATCTGCGGCTACGTATATGCCTCGTGCGGTTTTGGTGAGTCGTCGCAAGATCTCGTGTTTGCCGGCAACGGACTCATATACGAGAATGGCACCCAGCTGGCCAACGGCACCCGCTTTGAGATGAAGGAACAGATGGTTGTGTCGGAAATCGACGTAGAATATCTGCGCAACCAGCGACAGGCTAACACGACATTTGCCGAATCGGCCCTCACGGTTCAACCTGCACCTGTCATCGAAACGACCGACAACGACACCACCCTGCTGCATACCCCTGCACTGACCCGTTGCATCTCGTCGGCACCATTCTTATGCGCCGACATACCAGCCAACGAGCAATACTCCGATATGTTCAGTATGCAAGTGGCAGGACTTGCACGTCGCGTCACTCACATCAATGCCAAGACCCTGGTCATAGGCATTTCGGGTGGTCTCGACTCCACACTTGCGCTCTTGGTTTGTGCCAAGACCATGGACAAGCTTTCGCGCAGCCGTCGAGATGTCATAGCTATCACGATGCCAGGATTCGGCACAACAGACCGCACCTACCAAAACGCCCTGCAACTCATGCAGGCTCTCGATGTCACGATGCGTGAAATATCAATACGCCAGGCTTGCTTACAACATTTCAACGACATTGGTCACAATGCCGACAACCATGATGTAACCTATGAGAACTCACAAGCTCGCGAGCGCACACAGATACTTATGGACGTGGCCAATCAGGAAAACGGCATTGTGGTCGGCACGGGCGACTTGTCGGAACTAGCTCTGGGATGGGCCACTTATAACGGCGACCACATGTCAAACTATGGTGTGAATGCGTCGATTCCGAAAACCATAGTACGCAACATCGTGACATGGATTGCAAACACCGATTTCGACAGCCACACACGCGAGGTGCTGCTCGACATCGTCTCGACGCCAATAAGTCCTGAACTCATTCCGGCAGGCACCGACGGAGAGATAAAACAGAAGACCGAAGACCTCGTAGGGCCTTACGAGCTCCACGACTTCTTCCTCTACCATCTCGTCCACAGCAAGTTCCGTCCGTCGAAAATACTGTATCTGGCAACTTGTGCTTTTGCTGGTGTATATACCGACGACATCATCCGCCACTGGCTCCGCACCTTCCTGCGACGGTTCTTCTCACAGCAGTTCAAACGTTCCTGTATGCCCGACGGGCCAAAAGTGTGCAGCATAAGTCTCTCGCCACGTGGCGACTGGCGTATGCCGAGCGACGCCACAGCAGGCGAATGGCTGAATGACATCGACAACCTACCATCGTAAACCACGGCAGACATGAAGTCCATCCTCGACCAGACATACAGCACATTCGACCCCGAAGCATTCCTGGCAGTTGACCCCTGTGGCACCGTGCACCAACTCATGCAACACACCGACAGTCAGCTCGACATCGAGCTGGGCGCATTGCTTGTTGCCATGATTAGCTGGGGCTCACGCAAGGTGATTGTCCCAACGGCCACACACATGCTACGCGACGAAATGAAGTGGCACCCGGCCCGTTTCATCATGAGCGGAGAGTATGAGCAGGCATACCTTGACGCAAAGAATCAATGCGTGTATCGTACACTCAACGTACCGACATTCCGACATGTGTGCCACAATCTGCAGCAGCAGCTCGCCGGCTACGACACGATGGAAGCTAGGCTCAGCGGCCTCACTGCCAAGGAGGCAATAGCCGAGATCTGTTCGTGGCTGGCACCAGCACGTCTCGGCACCATGCCAGCCTCGGCATGTAAGCGCGTGTGCATGTTCATGAGGTGGATGGTGCGGCCGCATTATCCCGACCTCGGCCTGTGGACATCGCGTTCGCCTGCCGACCTCTATGCAGTGATGGACACACACGTATGTCAGCAGACACGCCACCTGCTAAAGCACAAACGCCCCACATGGCAGGCATGTGAGGAACTGACCGCGCTGTTCCGCTCGTGGGATCCCATCGACCCCCTGCACTACGACATCGCACTCATGACACTGGCCGACTCTGGAAACGACCGCGCACTCGAAGCCCCGTGACTGCGCACTCACAAGGCCGAGACTGCGCACTCGCGACCCCGAGAGTGCGCACTCGCAAACAAGCTTTTACAAACCCACTAAAAACCACACACATAACGACATGCCAACAGTTGACGACAAGAAGGTGATATTCTCGATGGTGGGAGTATCGAAAACCATACAGCAAAACCAGAAACAGGTATTGAAAAACATATACCTGTCGTTCT
>CAMHPM010000142.1 GCA_946187025.1 uncultured Prevotellaceae bacterium | reverse complement strand
TGCTGCCAAGCGTGCCGGAATAACCGACATACTCATCTGCCGCGACAACGAGAAAGACATCAAGCAGATACCCGAGGTATATCTCAAGGGAGTGACGTTCCATTATGTGGAAAACATTGCCGAAGTGCTCCAGTTTGCACTCCTGAAAGAACAAGTGGCACACCCACAAATATTCACCATCGACGAAGAAAAGAAATAACCACCCCGCCTCCACGGATTTGAGGTTTCCCCACAAAAAAGAAAGAATCGTACAGTAAATGACATTCACACTTCAACATACCGACCCCAAGACCAATGCCCGCGCAGGACTCATCACAACCGATCACGGCCCGATTGAGACCCCGATTTTCATGCCTGTAGGCACCCTCGGCAGCGTAAAAGCCGTACACCTGCACGAATTAAACGACGACATAAAGGCACAAATCATACTCGGAAACACATACCACCTCTACCTGAGGCCAGGACTCGGAGTGATTGAAGCAGCAGGCGGACTACACCGTTTCAACGGATTCAACCGCCCAATGCTAACCGACAGCGGCGGTTTTCAGGTGTTCTCGCTTTCTGGAATAAGGAAAATAACAGAACAAGGCGTGGAGTTCCGCAGCCATATCGACGGTTCAAAACATTTCTTCTCGCCAGAGAAAGTGATGGACATCGAGCGCAGCATCGGCGCAGACATCATGATGGCATTCGACGAATGCCCTCCAGGCACATCCGACTACGACTATGCAAAGAAGTCGCTACACCTCACACAAAACTGGCTCGACCGATGCATTGCCAGGTTCAACACCACACAGCCACGATACGGATACCATCAGGCACTCTTCCCAATTGTGCAGGGATGCACCTATCGCGACCTGCGCATCCAAGCCGCCGAACATGTGGCAAGCAAAGGAGCCGAAGGAAATGCAATAGGCGGACTGGCCGTGGGCGAACCGACAGAAGTGATGTATGAAATGATAGAACTCGTCAACTCCATCTTGCCGACCGACCGCCCACGCTACCTCATGGGAGTAGGTACACCTCAGAACCTGCTTGAAGGCATTGAGCGAGGTGTTGACATGTTCGACTGTGTGATGCCGACACGAAACGGACGCAATGCAATGCTATTCACAAGGCATGGTACCATCAACATGAAAAACAAGAAATGGGAGATGGACTTCACACCGGTTGACCCGGAAGGCACATCATACGTCGATACGACCTACACACGAGCATACCTGCACCACCTGTTCAAATCGCAGGAACTGCTTGCCATGCAAATTGCGTCGATACACAACCTGGCATTCTACCTATGGCTGGTAGGCGAGGCACGCCGGCACATCATAGGCGGAGACTTCAGTGTGTGGAAAGCAAAGATGACAGCCGAGCTGTCGCAAAGACTATAGACAAATACAACCCCAACAATACAGACAACAGACAAAGGACAAAAGAATGAGACTCAGGAAAAAACACACTCCTAAATGGCTCAGCCAAGCTGCTGCATGGTATGCCGACCACAGCCTTACATCAAGACTCGACAGGTATATCATCGGCAAGTTTCTTGGCACATACTTTTTTTCCATCGCCCTGATTCTCGGCATTGCGGTTGTGTTCGACATCAACGAACACCTCGACAAATTCCTTTCAAACAATGCTCCAGTGTCGGAGATAGTGAAGTACTACGTCAACTTCATTCCATACTACTCCAACCTATTCAGCCAGTTGTTTGTATTTATCAGCGTCATCTTCTTCACCACCAAACTGGCCGAAAACTCCGAGATAATCGCAATGATGTCAACGGGAGTCAGTTTTCCACGACTGATGCGCCCATACATGATTTCTGCGGCAATAATAAGCATCCTCACATTCATACTTGGCGGATACATCATTCCAAAAAGCAATGTAGAACGTGTGAAATTTGAAAACACATACCGCAAAAAGATTGCAAACTACACAAGCAACGTGCAGCTGGAAGTCGATACAGGAGTGATTGCATACCTGTCAAGATATGAAAACAGCGTAAAGACAGGCTACGACTTCACCCTCGACAAATACATAAACAAAAAACTGGTGAGCCACCTACATGCAGCTATCATACAATACGACTCGCTGTCGGAATCGCCATGCCACTGGATAATCAGGAACTATCAGATACGCGACCTGCAAGGAATGCGCGAAAAAATATCCTACGGAAGCCGAATCGACTCGGTCATCAACATGGGACCACAAGACCTCATCATAACCAAGGGGCAACAACAAACCATGACCAACCCCGAACTGCGCCAATACATCGACAGGCAGAAACAACGTGGATTTGCAAACATACAATTGTTTGAGGTCGAATATTGGCAACGGGGAGCATCATCGTTTGCATCCTTTATACTTACGGCAATAGGATTGTCGCTATCGGCCAAGAAACGTAAAAACGGAATGGGAATATCATTGGGAATAGGATTGGCACTGAGTTTTGCATACATCATGTTCCAAACCATTTCATCCACATTCGCCACAAACAGCAATCTGCCACCAATCATAGCTGTGTGGATTCCAAACATATTGTTCATCCTGATTGCAATTTATTGTTATAAGAAAGCACCGAGATGAAAAACCTGACTATCGACATAGGTAATACAAGCATCAAATATGCCATATTCGACGACAAGGAGATGATGCATAATGGCCGGATTATCGGTCATGACATGAGTGTGCTTACACGTGAAATTGCAGGATGGGATGTTGACAACACAATGATTTGTTCCACAATAAAACTGAACGACAGCCAAACGGAAATCCTAAAGCAGACCTTCAGCAATATGCAGATCCTGACATACACCACCCCTACCCCAATCCATAACAAATACAAGTCGCCACAAACACTCGGCATGGACAGACTTGCAGCAGTAATCGGGGCATATGCGCAATCGCACGACAACACGCTGATTATCGACATGGGGACGGCTATAACATACGACTTCATAAACAAAGAAGGCGAATACATGGGCGGGAACATATCACCGGGAATGGACATGCGGCTGAAAGCACTACACGAACATACCGACCGTCTGCCTCTGGTCGAACCGGAAGGTAAACATCCGTGGATCGGAGAAGACACAGAGAGTGCAATAAGATGTGGTGTGACCGACGGAATAAGATACGAAATTGAGGGTTATATTCGTAAACTTTCCTTAAAATATCATAATCTTTGTGTATTTTTCACTGGTGGAGACTATTTATATTTTGAGGATGAAATAAAAATGCGTATTTTTGCAGACAAATACTTAGTCTTAAAAGGCCTGAACGAGATATTATTGTTCAATTCAGGAACAAAAGAGACAACATAAAACAGACATAGATGAATAAGAAAACAATCATAACAATGTGCATCATAGGCATAACACCCATTATGCAGATAAATGCACAAAACGGTATAAACTCGCCATATAGCCGGTATGCCTTCGGTGTGCTGGCCGATCGTTCGATGGGTTTCAACAAAGGAATGGCCGGCGTCGCACAAGGAATGCGAGGCGGACAGATTATAAACCCTTCCAACCCTGCATCATATTCTGCTGTTGACAGCTTGTCTGCCTTGTTCGACATGGGACTGACATTGCAGAACGGAAACTACAAGATGGGCAATGTACAACAAAACGCACGTAACACAAGCCTTGACTACATGGCATTCCACTTCAGAGCATTCAAACGAGTCGGCATGACAATGGGAATACTGCCATACAGCAAAATAAACTACAACATGACATCGGGAACAGGACATGTAGGAGGAACCGACGATGTGACAACAACCTATACGTTCACAGGTGAAGGCGGCCTGCATCAAGCGTTTATCGGAGTGGGATGGCAGCCGGTACGACCGCTGTCAATCGGTGTGAACGGCAGCTACTTGTTTGGTAACTATTCACATACAACCAGTATGACATTCAGCGAATCGTCGATCTATTCGATTGCACGTGGATATACTTCAGACATAACGACCTGGACTACCGACTTCGGACTTCAATACATACAGCCATTAGGCAAAGACCGGAAACTGACACTGGGTTTCACCTACGGTCTCGGACATGACATAAAGAATAAGGCTATCAGATATACACAGACCATCAACGCCTCGACATATGAGACAGAAGGCACTACGGGTGATACCATACACAACGCATTTCAACTGCCACACACGTTCAGCGCCGGACTTGCATACCAGCAAGGAACAAAACTGACTATAGGTGCCGACTTTGAGTTGCAGCAATGGAGCAAATGTAAGTTTCCGACACAGGACAACACAAGCGGTTCATACATCAGTACAACAGGACAGCTGAACGACAAGATAAGAATATCGGCCGGTGCTGCATATACTCCTGATGCACGCAGCCAGCAATTCCTGAAACATTCAACATACGAAATCGGAGGATTCTTCGGCCAATCATACTCAAATGCCGATGTAACCGGACAACTCAACAGCAAAGCACACGAGTTTGGAGTCACGGCAGGCATATCGATTCCAATAACGAACAGATATATATGGTACAACAACCATCCACGACTGAATGTCACAGTACAATGGACAAATTGTAACATTCCTTACATCTCAAATGTGGGCAACTCAATCAGCAAACACACACTGAAGGAAAACTATTTGAAACTGAGTATTGGACTTACATTCAACGAACGTTGGTTCCATAAATTCAAGATGGAATAAACTTAAAGCAATTAAGGACATCAAACGAATAAATAAACAAACATATAAATAAACCTAAAACATTGATAAGATGAAAAAAAGATTATTGACAGCCATTGCATTAGTGGCATCAGCCATGACTGCATCAGCACAAGGTTATGCAGGTACTACACTCAATGACCGTATTGGACACGGACAAGACAGTATTGAGGTACTCAGCAGCTTCAGTCTGTACCGCGAAGCATTCAAAGATAAGAACTATGCCGAGGCATACGACTTATGGAAAGTGGTACTCGACAAGGCTCCGTTGGCACAGATACGTATATACCAGGATGGAGACATCATCTGCCGCAACTTGATTCCAGCAGAAACCGATGCGGCAAAAAAACAAGAGATATTCAACACCCTCATGAACATGCACGACACACGTATTGCACACCTTGAGGACCTCAACTCGTTTGCATCGGAACTTACATACACAACAAAAGGTAACATTCTATGTCTCAAAGCATACGACTACTATTGCTATGCTCCTAACAAAGACAACGAAGTGGCATACAAAATGTTTAATGAA
>CAMHPM010000141.1 GCA_946187025.1 uncultured Prevotellaceae bacterium | reverse complement strand
AGGGAGCGCCTGCGGGCGTTCCCACAGGTTGTGAAGGTCTGTCAGCGGTTCAACGGTATGTAGCCATGCTGCGCGAACAAGGGATTGCAGCTGCCGGGTTCGACCTCGTGATATGCCACGACTTGCTGCCATACATACCTGCCGGCAAGACATGAACTAAAATCTTATCAACCCTTTAATGAATACGAAGAATTGCAATGGAACATAAATCATTGAGAATGGCAGCAGCTGGGATATTAATTATAACCATACTTGTATGTTGGATGATTCCATCAGACAGTATTGCCAGAAAATGGCACATAAGCTATGATACGTTGTTTGTTGATTTGACGGATTGGCAAAAGAAAAAACCTCATCCTTGGATGCAGACAAGTAAAACGGCCTTACCTTCACTAATCTCTGCCGTTGAGTATCACAACTCTTACATCATCAGTATGTATGCATCAAACCGTGAGCCCCGGGTCAGGCTTCTGCGCTATGACAAAGATACAAAACAATGCACTCTCATGCCTCAGCCACCGCTCAGTTTCACCGGAATGATTGTAAGGAACGATTCACTCATGCTGACCATCCCTGGAGATGACCCTGATATGTTGTGGAATCCGCATAGTCTCGACTGGCAGGTTCTGCGGAATAAATGTGCGGAAATATTATACGAAGACAACGAATGGTATGTGTATACACCAGCTGCCCACTATGATGAATGGCAAACGTTATGTGCTGATACAAAGACTATATTTCGCGATAAATCTACAGGGGAGGAATTCGAATACCCTCCGATGCTCTATCTGAAACGATGGCATGGAGAGTTTGTTTGCTTATACGGCAGGGCTGTGGTTGTAATTGCCGATCCTCGAGCAAACAAAATGGTTGAAAGCTATCGAGCGCCATTCACTGAATTCTATGTTAACGAGAAAGTGGTAACACCCGAGGAAATGCGTAACGATCCTAATACACATATTATTGCTCCGTTTGTAATCGGCAAAAAGCAATATCTGCTCATGTCGTTGCCCGGAGGTATGCAGATATGTAGGCTGACGCATGGCAAACTGAAGGAAGTCTTGTCCATAAATGGCAACTACTTTTCGTCTCGCTTCTACAGCTCCTTCTACTATTTGCGAGCAAACAACTTGCATATGGATGAAGTATGGACCGAACTTCATGACTACTCGTCAGAAACGTATGCATTCTTGTCAATAAATGGATACAATATAAATCTGACTACAATACAGTACAGATAATACTGGGGGGGGTAAATCATCCCTACCTGTAAAATACTATGAGAAGGGAAGTATAATTGAGATGAAGAGAGATGTAGGCTTCGTGCCTTGTGAGCTGGTAAATAACCATTATCGGACCGGACCAACATGTCTGATAATCCTGCCTATGTTTTTGTGAAAGCAGAATAATTATTCCGTATGATCTGAAAAATTTAAAATAAAGACATTTATATTTCGCAGTTCATGTGTACTAATTAAAAAGATATAATCCAAAAAAGATTTTAGCATGAGAATACTGCTTACGTTCATATTCGCCACCATAAGCATGACGCTGTCTGCTCAGCAGAGCAAAGGCAGCGGCAGCAGCTTGCCGGCTCAGGAAAAGGTATATCTGCATTTCGACAACAATACATATTTCCTTGGCGACACCATCTGGTACAAGGCATACGTGGTTATGGCTGATGACAACACCCCCAAGCCGCTGAGTAGGATTCTATATGTTGAGTTGCTCAACCAGCAGGGTTACCTGATGGAACGCCAGCAGCTGGTGGTGGACCGCAAAGGACAGGCAGACGGATGTTTTGCGATAAACGACAGCCTCTTTGCGGGTTATTATGAAATACGGGCATATACCAAGTGGATGCTTAACTTTGGGTATGAAACTGTTAAGTCGTGGAACTTCAATTCGTGGCTGTGCTTCGAGGAAGACCAGGGAATGATTCCCTGGGACTTACAGGAAAGTATGACAAACAGTAGTTTAGTATTCTGGTTCTCGGGATCGCAGACTTATTTATTGTACCCAGCGCAAGGCTTAATGCGTTATACAAGAGGTATTAATCCTCTCGACTCAAACAATTATATTACTATGTCTATCGGAGAATATGACAATGGGGTGAACATTACCCCCGACTCCCTTCGCACCACCTACCGCCAATACTCCAACCTTTTCTCCCGTGTGTTTCCCATCTACTCACGCCCCGACAATATGGAGAATTACAGACAGCGAACCATGCCGGCAAAGATTACAATGGGCGACTACACTGTGCGATGGAAGACTCCCGAGTTTGATGTCAGGTTCTATCCCGAAGGCGGAAGCCTGCTGGCTGGTCACCGATGCCGGGTGGCATGGGAGGCCATGAATCAGGAACTGGAGCGGCTGAACGTGAGCGGACTGCTGCTTGAAAACGGAGTGCCGATCGACTCCATAAATCCAACTCATGCCGGACGAGGCATGTTCTATCTCAATGTGCGACACGGATGCAAGTATAAGGTACAGTTCACATTCGGCAAGAAGATATTCAAATTCGAACTGCCAAGTGCAGAGGAAGAGGGTGTTGCACTGAGGGTGACACAGGATGAAAAGAACGTGCACTTACGAGTCGTACAGCAGTTTTCCACACAACGGAAGCTCACACTCGGAATATACTGCAGAGGACGCAGGCTGGCGGAGTTTCCACTCGGCAGTAAGGGAGTTGATGAACTCGATTTGGACAAACGGGACATACCAGAAGGCGTAAGCCAGGCTGTCGTGCACGACAGTGACGGCACGGTCTTTGCCGACCGTCTGTTTTTTGTCAACAAATGCTACGAGTCCAGGGCTGAGGTTGCCGTGCTCGGCATTCCAAACCGACCATACCGGCCGCTCGAACATATCCGGCTGAATCTGATTGCAACAGATGCAAAGGGACGGCCGCTGCGGGGAGAGACTTTCTCCGTGTCGGTACGAGATGCCGACCAGCTCGACCCTTCGTTCGCAACGGGCAACGTGATGACGAACCTGCTGCTGGAGTCGGAAATACGCGGATTCATTGAAACACCGGACTATTATTTCGAGGCCGACGACTCACTGCACCGAATGGCACTCGACCTGCTACTAATGGTGCAGGGATGGAGACGGTACGACTGGAGGGCTGTTGAACATCCCGAAACGGCCAGGATTGACTACATGCCCGAACAGAAAACCGTCATCTACGGAGACGTACTGCCGCTACGTAAGAACCCATTCAGTGGTAAAGAGAGGAAGGTGGAGGTGTCATGCACACTGGTCAACCTAAACGACGACCTGAAGGAAGGAGACTACTACATCTACAAGGGAATACTCGATGCTGACTCCAACGGGCATTTCTCGCTTGCATACGACCCTTTCTATGGTACAGTGCAGCTCAACTTGAGGGCGAGATACAAGGAAGGGAAGAAAGACGGTGAGGACGTCTTCCATCATGACCCTAAGATTTTCCTCAGGAAGGAATACTTCTACCCACAGGCACTGAAGGCATACTCATGGTACGAGGTGCATGAACCCGACACAATAAAGAACCCAAAGTTGTCGTGGGAAGAATATATGGAAGACATCTATGCATCGGTATGGATTCCGACTGTGAGCATAAAGGCTAAACGAAGGGCACATGCAAAGCGACAGCTGAACAGGCCGGTTTATTCCGTGCCGTTCATCGACTTCATCAACGACGTGTGGGACCAGGGATACTACAACCAGTTCTTCCTCCTGAACGGAGGAGAAATACCATTATTCGATTCCACTGGATTGTCGTACCAGTTGCTTATAGATTCACACGTGAGAATGCAGTACGAGCCGACATTCAACAACCATGAGTCGCACAAGTATCATATAAACTGGAATGCCAATGAATTTTTCGAACGGATAGTGAACACTTCATTCCTGCCTGTACTAAATACTCTTGACATTGTCAGCGATGCCCCGCGCCGTCCCGTTCCATACGAACACTACCACGAAGACCGCTGGGGTGGAGAGTCTGGATACACCACGGGCATAGACTCATACATAAACCTTACTGCTACCCCATACGAAGACAGGCATACATACGAAGGGAGGCAATATAACTTCAAGGGCTTCACACGACCTGTGGAGTTCTACAACCCCGACTACAGCAAGGCCAAGCTGACGGAAGTGAAGGACTACCGGCGCACTCTGTATTGGAATCCGAACGTGACAACGGACAGCTATGGGCAAGCCAGCATCGACTTCTACAACAACTCGGTGTGTACATCTGTCGATGTTTCGGCCGAAGGGGTAACGAAATATGGATTGTACATAGTGACTGACAAGCAGGCGGAGTAATTGAAATAATTACTAATCAATAGAATCAAAAAAACTCATGACCGACATTACCATCTGGCTCACATATCATGACGACAGCATGATTGGGCAATACGACCTGAAGGAGGACGAAGTGCTACGACGTATCAGCTATTACTTTATGTACCGGTCAAGAAGTTGATGGATGGCAAGAAGATTTTACAACACTTGCACATGAGATGGCACATGCGCAAGACCGAATTCATTGCACAAGATAGTCTTAACTAAGGAAGTGAAGGTGCCGTCGGTAGATAGAGGATGTAAATTATTTGTAAACTAAATGTAAACAAAATGTAAACTGAAATGCTTGGCCGTTTTGCAGGAAATGCCGAACTTTGCCGCCGAAATGCTGATTGCCGTGTACATGCTGCGTGAGGTGCTGCGCCGATGCGATGCGGAGTATGTGCACCTCATCAGCGGGCAGGACTATCCCATGAAGCCGCTGGGTGAGTTCCTCACATTCTTCGAGCAGCACCGCAACAAGGACTGTATGCAGTATTTTTGACCCTTCTGCTGATTTAACTTATACTGTTCCTTCCTATATGCTTAAGTGCGTATTAAGGTTGTCAATACGTTTATCTATGCCAGTATTTTTAATGATGTTTTACTTAAATTAACAATACAATGACTTATCAACCCAACCCACATTTTCGGTTACTGTGTTTTGCCATAATAATCCAATTACTGATACCACTACCAAAGGCATTTTCTCAAGCTCCCACACTTGCTGGATATGAATTATATAAAACTATAGATAAAGCAAGTACGGCCATGTGGTTTCAAGTTATGATGTTTTCGACTGATAGCGGAGAAATCCAGAAAGCGTATTTCTGTAAGGAAAACATATTAGCAAAATCGTATAAGGGACTACTGCATATCCCTGGTTCTATAAAAACTGAATTCGGGGCTGTTAT
>CAMHPM010000140.1 GCA_946187025.1 uncultured Prevotellaceae bacterium | reverse complement strand
TTTCGATTGCCGTCCTTCAGATGAGGGCTGTCGTAACGTGCGAAACGCCCACCACTGAATTCGACTACAAAGATACGAAATTTTTTCGGGAAATGCAAGTGATTTCCTTATTAATTTTACGGATTTATCCGTCATCCATCAGAAATTCACCTTAAAACATTGTATATCTGTGTATTAAAGGCTGATGGATAGCAAAAATTTATCCGTCAGCATCCATCATCCTTCAGCATCCTGCATTATCCATCAGTCAGCGTCAAAACACTGTCATTCAATCTGTTATATCGAAAAAGGCTGATGGATATTTTTGCATCCATCAGCCTTTTTCAAGCCTCATCTCATTGTATTTCAGCGGCTTTAATCAGAAAATGACGGAATGACGGATAAAAGGGGGTCGGAAAAATAAATATGGGGAAATGAATGGCATAATAAAGAAATGAAGAAATGAAAATGGCCATACAGAAGGGGCATATACATGTGGTTCCGCGAGTGCGCACTCGCGACCTCGAAAGTACGCAGTCGCAGAACAGCAAGTATATCGCCATGCAAATTTAAGCTGGTAGCTGCGTAGGCACGAACAGGTAGCTGCGCGGACACGAACAGGTAGCTGCGCGGACACGAACAGGTAGCTGCGCAGACACAGACAAAGCTCTGTTTCACCACGAAACCCATGGCTTTCTGCCATGAAACACATGGCTTTCCACCACGAAGCCCATGGCTTTCCACCCCGAAACACATGGCTTTCCACCCAGAAACACATGGCTCTCCACCCCGAAACACCGATGATTCAACCCCGCGCGTATATTCGCGAAGGCATGAAACAATATAGATAAATGGCTGAAGATATATACGCGAAGCATCGTTTTTTTTCAAAAAAAACAGGATGTCAGATGACTTTTCCTTACCAGTCCCTCTGGATTCAATAGAGCGACCTTTCTTATACCATTTGGTTACACAACTCTTGCAGTTTTCAATTCGTTCTGAAGGAAAGAATATACGTATCCTGGACTCTGGTAGTAGAGTCCTGTTGCATCGTCTTGCAATCGGTCGAAAGTCTCTGAGGTGTAGAGCACATCGATGGCTTCTTCTGGCGAATATTTATAGTCATCGACAAGGAATCCTGCTATTTCCACACTCAGTTCGTCTTTCAGCAGTTGCTTCTGCTCTGGTGTTAATTTCGTTATCATAATCTCTTCAATTGCTGTAAGGCACGTTCCGTGCCAAAGAAATATTGGAAAGTAATGCCCTTGGAATACTTCAACTCCTCGACCAGACGAGACAGGGATATGATAACACTTTCAGTTCGTCTGAGTTCATCAATGGATGAGATCTGGTACCTCAATCCTTACGTTTGATCCATGATAGAGTCGTATCATCGCAGGCCTCCTCCATTGTTTTGGCACACTTGAGCCAACACATCGACAGTGTCTGGAAACGACTGAGTGTGCAGAATGCCATAGTGACGATGCAAGTGTTCCATCCCCTTGTATCGCTTCAAGTAGGCATAAGCCTGTCGAGGCTGAATGCTGAAACGAAGGGCGAACTCGCTGACAAGAGCCACCATATATCCTATCATATTTCTTTCTTCTCGTGCCATATTCTTCTTTTAGAAAACTTTGCACAGCAAAGTTACGAAAAAAAGATGTAACGACGATGCATTTCTTGCAGATTAACGCAGAATAATAGTAAAATAAAGACAATACTGGGAATAATGGAGGGGAAGATATATACGTGAAGCTCAAAATATCAATAATAGTCATCATGCAAATACAACATGAAATACACAAAAGCGACCTATCTGCGGCTTTTTTTCCTGCTTTATCGTTTGCGATGTAATGAAAAAGGAGTAACTTTGTATGCGAAAACGAGGCTCGGAAACTGATGGATTCGGGTACTTATGGATTCTGAACATCAGAAAGATAATAGCGAATACATGCATGGTGCTATGGAAGAACTGAGATATCATTACAAATATCCACGGCCGGCGGTGACTGCCGACTGTGTGGTCATAACGAGGGAAGCACATCCGCGTGTGCTGCTCGTGCAGCGTGGCAACGAGCCGTATAAGGGCTGCTGGGCATTCCCCGGCGGCTTCATGGAGATGGACGAGACGACAGAGGAATGTGCCATCAGGGAACTGAGGGAGGAGACGGGCCTCGAGGTAGAGTCGGTCACTCAGATTGGTGCATATTCCAAGGTGGACCGCGACCCGAGGGGACGCACCGTCAGCATAGCATACCTTGCACTGGTTGACACTGCGACTGAAGTGGAAGGAGGGGACGATGCAGCCAAAGCACAGTGGTGGCCGCTCACTGGCCTCCCGCCCCTGGCATTCGACCACAACGAGATGATGGAGGATGCGATGGCGAGAATAAAATCGGTTCTTCTCCCCCTCGCACTCCCCCAGGGGAGAGGGGGAGGGAGTGCCATTCGGAAGGGAATGCATCCGCTATTCATTATTCATTATTAATTATTCATTAACAAAAGTATGTACGACAGAGAATTTACTCCCGAGAGGATAACAGGACTGAAAGAGAACGAGATATTTGTGTTTGGCAGCAACCTTGCCGGTTCGCATGGTGGCGGTGCTGCATGGTTGGCTTACGATCGCTTTGGCGCGATATGGGGTCAAGGTGTAGGGCTTCAAGGACGGAGCTATGGCATACCGACCATGCACGGCGGCGTGGAAGTGATCAAGCCATACGTCGATGAGTTCATCACGTTTGCCAAGCAACACCCCGAGCTGAAGTTCCTCGTAACCAAAATCGGCTGCGGTATCGCCGGCTTCACTATCGAAGAAATTGCCCCACTGTTCCGCGATGCACTCGGCGTAGAGAACATCATCCTGCCAAAAGACTTCGTTGAATGTATGGGATGTTAAGATAAGCAGTCAGCGATTATAACAAAACATAATGAGATCCTATTTCGTGAATCGTTTTTAGGACAACATACAGTTTAAGACAGAAAGAAACCGGAGCCGCACCTTGGTGCAGCCCCGGACAAAAAAGAAAAAGGTAAATAACGGCCTTATATAGCCGCTTTGGGGTTAGAGATTTTGCATTGTCTCGTAGATCTTCAATACATCCTGGGTATCGACTGTGCCGTCTGCATTTACATCGAAACGGTTGAGGTCGCCTTCGGCGTTTTGCATGAAATCATATACTCCGAGCACATCCTGGGTGTCGATGGTGCCGTCGTGGTTGACATCTTCGCGTGCAAACGACTCTACCCATGTGGCGGTGTAAGTCACATCGTGATCGGGCACACGAGCATCAACTTCCGGAGTCCAGCCTGTGAAGTCATACCCCTCTTTCGATGGGTCGGCAGGTGGTGTGATTGCAGTATTGAAATCCTGTTTTACTTGTTGCAGGATGACATCATCGACGATGAAGGTGACGGTGTACTGATTGATGGTGAATCGCCCTTCGATGGTGAGGTCGGCTGCCGGCATGGTGGCAGGCGTAGGGGTTGTCCATTCAAAGGTGTAGCCTCTGCGCTTATGTGTGCCGAGGCTGATTGCATCGCCCATATAGAGGGTTTTGGATGTCTCTACATTTCCGTCGATAATGATGGTGAGGGTGTAGGGATTGAGCACATCGAGGGTGAACGGAGTGCTTGGCATTCCTTGCTGACCCATCGACTGGAACGCAACAGTAGTTGCCACATGCTGTTCGTTCACTCCGTTGTATGCACGGAATGTGACGGTCTCGCCCGACGGGCTGTTGCTATACACTCGCATATAAATCCATGACTTTCCATCTTTCGACTCTACACGCCCCACCCCACGTAGTTCGTCGCCCACAAAGGCCGCGATGTCGGCACCGTTGAGGTCGGTCTGAGCCACTCCATCGATGGTGATGGTGGCATAGAGGGTCATATCGTACTGGTAGTCGTGGGGATTGACCGAGCCCCAGTGGCTGCCTTGAGCAGCCAGGGGGAGGGTCGTAAGCAGTAAGCTGACGATGCAGCATAGTTTCTTTACTTGTTTCATAGCTTATGTGTCAGTTTACTTGTTCAACACTTTCTTTCCATTCTTAATCACGATGCCGCGATAGCTGTCGGCCACACGCTGACCTGCTACGTTGTATATAGCTCCATCGCCTTCGGAGAGGGCTGGGGTGAGGCCATCAATGGCATGGATGGCTGTAGCATCGCCCAGATGGAGCACATACGGAGCCTTGACGCTTCCGAGCACATCGGCACGGAAGTCGATGGTCTCGGCCAGTGGGTACATGTCGCCTGTCTCGCGGTCGATGGCCACGAAGCGGAGCGGTTCGGTCTTTTCGCCATGAGCCGAGATGTAGAGCAGGCCGTCGATGGTCTGAGCCACTCCACGCAACTCTGCCATGTCGGCATCGAATACAGCCACGAGGTAGCGGTCGGCATCATCTGCATCGAGTGTGGCGGTGATGGCCATGAGGCTCGGATAGCGATGAGGATTCATCGAGAATTGACAATTGAGGATTGACAACTGGGAATCGGTTGATGCACGTGGCATTCTGGACTTCGCTCCTGCCGGCTCGGTCGGCTGGTCGTTATAGACAAACTGCTTGGCACTTGAAGCCTTGTAGAGGTAGCCTTGACCAGGAGTGAGGCTGGTGAGTGTACCGGTCCATGAGCCATCGGTGTATTGTGCGAATCCGCCTTCGAGGTTGGTCACCACATCGCCTTCCTCGACAGCGAGGTGACGGAACGCATCGGCGAGGGTGAGTGTCAGGTCGAGCGGATAGCCAATCCAGTTCCAGCCCTTAGCCAACGAGATGATGTTAGCCTGCGGATTGAACTGCTCACCACTCAATACCTTCTGTCCGGCTGCGGTAGTTTGGATCTTAACTGCCTCGGATGCCAGTATCTCGGTGATGTTGCCTGTGAAGCCTACGACAGGGTCGTTGATGACCTCCTCGGTCTGAGTCTGCACGCGGTAAACGAGGCTCTTGATATCCTCGACAGGCAGCGGAGCTGCCATATCGTGGGATACCCAGTTCCAACCCTCGGCGAGGTTGAGACCTACATGAGCCTGACGGATTGAGTAGTTGTACTTGTGTACGGTGCTCTCCGTTCCGTTGACGCCTACGGCCATGATGTTGAGTTCCATGGCGTCGTTGATGGCAATCGGTCCGGTGTAGAGTCGGCGAGTAGGCGACTCGCATGGGCAGGTGCCGTCGGTGGTGTAGTAGATTTGTGCACCTTCGGTCTCGCAAGCGAGGGTGACGGTCTGTCCGCGGAACACTGCAGTGCCGCTGATGCGCGATGCAATAGGTTCCTTCACCTCCTCAAGCATAG
>CAMHPM010000139.1 GCA_946187025.1 uncultured Prevotellaceae bacterium | reverse complement strand
TTTTATTGTGCATTCATGTGTAGCATAGCAACCTCTTGTTCGGTAAGGAAACGCCAGTCGCCACGTTTGAGTCCTTTCTTTGTCAGTCCGGCAAATACTACACGGTCGAGTTTTATCACACGATATCCTAATGATTCGAATATTCTGCGCACGATGCGGTTCTTACCCGAGTGGATTTCGATTCCGACCTGTTTCTTGTCGGTCTCACTTGCATAGCTGATAGCATCGGCACGTATCGGGCCATCTTCAAGTGTCACACCGTCTGCAATCTTCTGCATGTCGGCAGCAGTGCAGTTGTGGTCGAGGAACACATGATAGATCTTTTTCTTCAAAAACTTAGGATGTGTAAGTTTCGATGCAAGCTCTCCGTCGTTGGTAAAGAGCAACACACCTGTAGTGTTACGGTCGAGACGGCCTACTGGATAGATGCGTTCGCGGCAGCAATTCTTTACAAGGTCCATAACAGTCTTACGGGCTTGCGGATCGTCGGATGTAGTTACATAATCTTTTGGTTTATTGAGAAGTACATAGACTTTCTTCTCGATGCTCACGAGCTGGTCGTGGAAGTGTACTTGGTCAGTACGCTGTACTTTTGTTCCGAGTTCGGTGACTACCTGTCCGTTTACTGTCACGACACCTGCCTGAATGAATTCATCGGCTTCGCGACGAGAGCATACACCTGCATTGGCAAGGAACTTATTGAGACGGATTGGAGCATTTGGATCCTCCAGATACTCTTTGTACTCAATCTGTTTCTTCATGCTGTACTTTGCATTCGGATTGTAGTCGGCCGAGCGTTGACGGAACATACCATGTCCGCCCTGGCGGTTGTTGTAGCCACCTTGGCGATTATTGTTATAACCTCCCTGGCGGTTGTTACCACCTTGACGGTTGTAGCCTCCTTGGTTTCCGTATCCACCTTGGCGGTTATTGTTGTAGCCTCCCTGGCGGTTGTTGTTATAGCCACCCTGGTTTCCGTATCCACCTTGGCGATTGTTGTTGTAGCCTCCCTGGCGGTTGTTGTTATATCCGCCTTGGTTTCCGTATCCGCCTTGGCGGTTGTTGTTGTAACCTCCCTGACGGTTATTGTAGCCACCTTGACGGTTGTAGCCTTCCTGGTTATAGCCTTGCTGCTGGTGTTCACCATTGCCGCGCGACTCAAATCCTTGTGGACGGAATGCTCGTTCTCCCGAATTGGCACTTGATGTGTAAGCACGTTCAACACGTGTAAACCGTGGACGCTGCGGACGTTTCTCGTTGTTTCCCTCTTGCCACTTTTCGTTTTCCATAATCTTAAAATGTTTTTTTGAATTGTTGATAATTTATTTATTCACATAAATGTTTTTTCAGATTCCGTATTCTGATATTTACATTCCACAATATGTATGTGGAGTTATTTTTCTCAGTTCAGCTTTCACAGATTCAGCCACATCGAGTCCTTCAATGAAGTCGGCAATGCTCTTCTCTGTGATAGCGTTGTTTGTTCGCGTCAGGGCTTTCAGCGCCTCATAAGGATGTGGATAGCCCTCTCTACGCAATATTGTTTGTATTCCTTCAGCACATACGGCCCAGCACTGGTCGAGATCACGGTTGATAGCAGTCTCATTGATGATGAGTTTGCGCAGACCCTTGAGCGTGCTTTGCAACGAAATGAGCATGTGTCCCATCGGCACACCTACATTGCGCAACACGGTCGAGTCGGTCAGGTCGCGTTGCAGTCTCGATACCGGCAGCTTGGTTGCCAGGTGTTGCAGTATTGCATTTGCGATGCCGAGATTTCCTTCTGAGTTTTCAAAATCGATCGGGTTCACCTTGTGCGGCATTGCGCTCGAGCCCACTTCGCCAGCCTTAATCTTCTGTTTGAAGTATTCCATCGATACATACATCCAGAAGTCGCGGTCGATGTCGATGATGATGGTGTTGATGCGTGCCATTGCATCGAACACCGCAGCCAGATTGTCGTAGTTGCTTATCTGTGTTGTCCAGCGTTCACGTTCGAGTCCGAGTTTCTCTTTCACGAAACAGTCGCCGAATGCCTGCCAGTCGATTTCCGGATAGGCCACATGGTGTGCATTGTAATTACCAGTTGCACCTCCGAACTTTGCCGACAACTTACATGCCTTGAGTTGTGCCAGCTGTTCGGTCAGCCTATATACATAGACCATTATTTCCTTTCCAAGCCGTGTAGGCGATGCCGGTTGTCCGTGGGTCTTGGCCAGCA
Organism: uncultured Prevotellaceae bacterium; assembly: GCA_946187025.1. Lineage (GTDB taxonomy): Bacteria > Bacteroidota > Bacteroidia > Bacteroidales > Bacteroidaceae > Colivivens. Next base: position 3,070 of record CAMHPM010000139.1, on the reverse strand, counting down.
TCGTTATGTCTTTCCACTCGTCGGCATACGTCTGAAGCTGACCGATAAGTTCTTCCACCAACGGATAATACACATCGTGCAATGCTTCCTTGACTGAAAGCGGTACACTCGTGTTGTTTATGTCCTGGCTCGTAAGTCCGAAGTGTATGAACTCTTTATATTCCACAAGTTCGCCGCCGATTGCGTCGATACGCTCTTTTATGAAATATTCCACTGCCTTCACGTCGTGGTTTGTAATCGATTCGATTTCTTTCACACGACAGGCATCGTCTTGGCTGAAGTCTGTATAGATATTGCGTAGCTGTGTTTCATATTTTGCTACATCGAATAATTTCAGGAAACTTGTAAGTGTTATGAAATACTCTATCTCCACCCTCACCCTATAGCGTATGAGGGCATATTCAGAGAAATACGGTGCCAACGGTTCGGTCTTGCTTCTGTATCGGCCGTCAATAGGTGATACGGCAGTCAGTTCTGATAATTTCATTGTTCTTCTTTTTTTGTTTGTGCAGGTATTCTGAATGCAGTATAAAGTTCGATGACAACGAATATGAGGAACGGCAAGAACCATGCAGCCTTTGTCGCCTTCAGGCTATACTGGCCAATCTCGGTTCCATCAATCGTTTGCCACACAAACATTAGCAACGCAGCGACCAGGAGCATCACAACTCCAATGTTACGCTGGACATACAGCCGACGCAGGGTGATACTTGCACCGTCTGAGGCACCATGAGCCACAAACCGGCCGACAGCCATCAGTGTTGCTCCGCCTGCAAATACATACTTCATAATGTCGGCATTTGCAATCCATAGCGCAGCACCGACCACCACCAGCAGTTCGCCAGTGTTGGCAAGTATCGTCCAGATGTTTGTTTTGTCCATGTGTAATCTCTGAATAAATGCGTGGATAGTTCGCTCTAGTCTCTTATCACGAATATATCTTCGTCTTCGGTTTTCATGTAATACTTCTCATGAGCCACCCGCTTCACAGCTTCGGGATTGTTCTTTATACGTTCCAGTTTCTGCTTGTCACTGTTGTATGTTGCTATTTCTTTATTTATATCATTTTCAAGCTGAGATATTTCCTGTTTCTGCGCAAAACGCTTCACGAGGCTATGCTCACCCACAAATCCAATCAATACGGCAAACACCGATATCGATATCACGTATTTGTATTTCAGGAATATGTGTCTCAGAATTCTAAACATCTCACTTTCGTTGTTTGTTTCTTTTGTGCGGTTCTCTCTATAGAGCCACCTCTCTTTTTTGAGGGTGCAAAGATACGAATAAAAAACTTAATAACCAAATTTTTAGAGATGAAGTTTCAATTCTTGCTCAAGATTTAACAGAACCGGATACTTTTCCTTCAACTTGCCATACAATTGCGACTTCGTAAGCAGTCTTGTCGAGTTAGCTTCAGGAATGACAATATCGAGTCTTATGCTGTCGATGCCGACCACTTTTGCTATATAGTTACACAGCGATGGCATCAGCTGCCTGTATTGTTCTGCCACAGCAGGGTTTTCAGCAACAATTTCGGCCGACTTCTCTCCCGTGATACATGGGTCGAGTTGGTTCAGTCGCATCTTCAAGGCAACCTTGTCGGCTGGCAGTCGTTCTGCAAACTGCTTAATGGCGATTATCAACGTGCGCAGATCGAGCTGCCCGTTGCCGATGCAGGCCACTGGTTCCTCTGCCGGCTTTGTATCAGCCACGGCCTTGCGGTCCATCTGCCCCTTTATGTCCGAAATCGAGACCGATGCCACGTTCATGACAGGACGCGACTGAGCCTGACTGGGCTGAGCCGGCTGCTGGTGTGTATGCCGCCCGGCAGGTACCGACGCAGCAGCTACCATCTGCTTCGCTGCCAGCGTCGAGAATATTGGTTTAAGTATCTTCTTAGGGCCACGCCCCGACGAAGGTGCATCATCATCGGCCAGCTGTGCAATCTCGATCAACGTAATCTCGACGAGCAGGCGCTTGTTCTGGCTCATCTTGTAGTTGATATCGCAGTCGGTGAGACGCCTTATGGCCGCATAGAGAAACTGAGGCTTGCAACGCTTCGACTGCTGATAATATCGCTGGCGAACCTGTTCGTCGGTATCGAGCAGTTTCACTGTCTTCTCGTCGCGACACATAAGCAATCCACGCAAGTGTGAGTTGAGTCCGGCAATAAAATGGCTTGCCTCGAAGCCTCGGTTAACTATGTCGTTGAACGTAGCCAGCACGTCAGGAATCTTGCGGTCGAGCAGGAAATCCACCACCCTGAAGTAATACTCCGCATCGAGCACATTCAGGTTTTCGATTGTCTGCTTATAGGTGATGTTGCCCCCACAGAAGGCAGCCACCTGGTCGAATATAGACAAGGCATCGCGCATACCGCCGTCGGCCTTTTCGGCAATCACCGTCAGTGCCTGCGGCTCGACAGTGATACCCTCTTGTTCTGCCACGTGCCTCAGGTGAGCCACCATGTCGGACACCGACATGCGGTTGAAGTCGTATATCTGGCAGCGGCTCAATATCGTAGGCAGGAGCTTATGTTTCTCGGTAGTGGCCAGGATGAAAATCACATACTGAGGCGGCTCCTCGAGCGTTTTCAGGAACGCATTGAAGGCAGCATTCGACAACATGTGAACTTCGTCGATAATGAACACCTTGTAGCGTCCCACCTGTGGCGGTATGCGGGTCTGCTCAATCAGGTTCTTTATTTCCTCCACACCATTGTTCGATGCTGCATCAAGCTCATATATGTTAAACGAGCGTTGCTCGGCAAACGCCTTGCACGACTCACACTCGCCACACGCCTCGCCCGATGGCAGCGGCGACAGGCAGTTGATGGTCTTGGCAAATATGCGTGCACACGTGGTCTTGCCCACACCACGCGGACCGCAGAACAGGTAGGCATGAGCCAGGTGTCCAGTCTGTATCGATTTCATCAGGGTTTGGGTCAGCGCCGACTGCCCCACCACTGAGTCAAACGTCATCGGCCTGTATTTGCGGGCCGACACAATATAATTATCCATCCTCTTTCGGTTGTTTTATTGATTCCGACTACAAAGTTATGACAAAT
>CAMHPM010000138.1 GCA_946187025.1 uncultured Prevotellaceae bacterium | reverse complement strand
TACGGCCAGCTCCTTGTGAATCCTCCAGGGCTTGACCGCAGCAAAGGCAACAGGTTGTAGCGGCGCGATATAGTAAGCTTGCCCACCCATACCGAAAGGGTTTCGTAACCACACACACGAAGTGGAAGCGAAACCCTTTTTGGATTCTGCCAACCAGGATGATGCCTTGCCGATACTAACGTCTTTTGTATTGTATGATTGTTGTTTTTCACGTGAAAACAACTTTTTTGATGATAGATTGTAAAAATATTATCGTTTTTATGATACAGGATGCAAATAATTCCGTATATTTGCAAGCAACAACAATTATATCGCCTATGTAGCTACATGCGAGGCAAGCTGCAACCGACAAGCAACGACCAGTTATCTTTATTAAATACTTTATTAACATTAAACACTAAACAACAATGAAAAAAGGTAGACTTTTATTATCAATGTTTGCACTTTTGGCTGCAGGCATGACGTCCAGTGCACAGGTAGCCGTGGTCAACGGCGACTTTTCAACAAGTGGAGGTTCGGGCTGGACACTGGTTTCCGGTTCGTTCAAGGACTGGGGCGGCGGCCAACGTCTTGACGGCAATGCAGAGTTTTGCCAGACCATCAGCGGAGTTGCTCCTGGCTGGTACAAAGTGTCGGTAAATGGATATTGGAGGAGCTTCAGCAACACCGACGGCGGAGAAATCCAAGCTAAATACGAGTCATATAAGGCAGGAGAAGAAGGTGCTGCTAAAGGATTCTTCTATGGAAACGATACCGAGAAGGCACTGGTAAGCTATTTGTCATCAACCCTTGAATCAGCTCCAGCAGTTACCGATGCCAATTTCATGGAACTTACTTATGAAGGCAACTCTGTATTTATTCCTATCAACGGTGTTGCTCATACCGCACTATTTGAAACCCCATCTGCTTATTATCTCAACGAGCTAATTTGTGTTGTCGCCGACGATGGTAAACTGACCATCGGTGTGAAGCGCACCGGCGACTATCGCGTGTTTGTCGATAACTTTGCCGTCGTGGCTGTCGAATGCCCTACAGAAGTAGCTCAGGCTCTGCTCGACGAAGCTGATGCCGTGGATGGCAACAGCAAGATGGATGCCCCAGTGCAATCGGCTCTTACTACTGCCATCAACAACTTCAAGGCCGATGCTTCATACACCAACTACAAGGCTCTTGAGCAGGCTGTCAAAGATGCAAATACAAGCATCATAGCCAATACCCTCAAGCCTGGCGATGAAGTACCTGTTCCTAATGGCGACTTCGCTGCCACATCGGCATGGACACTCGTTTCGGGTTCCTGGAAGGCTTGGGGCAGCGGTCAGCGCTTCGATGCCAACTTCGAGTTTAAGCAGACTCTCAAAGAGTTGCCAGAAGGATGGTACAGAGTGACTACACAGGCATACGCCCGAACCGTGAACTCGGCTGGTAATGATGATTTACAGCAGGAATTGTTTGATGCCTACCTTGCAGGAGCCGATGACTGCCAGTCGTTCTTCTATGGCAACGACACCGAGAAGAAAATCTACAACTGGAATGCAGGTACGCTTTCAGCTGAAGCTGGTGGAAGCTATGTAAAAGTGAACGACGGCGACCAAGACTGGTATCTGCCATCAAACGGCGACTCTCACACCGCAACCTTCGCCGATCCTGGATACTACAGGAACGAGCTGTTATGCTACGTAGGTGCTGACGGCAATCTCACCATCGGCCTGAAGCAGAATGGTGGCTTCCGCACATACTGCAAAAACTTCAAGGTGACTTATATCGGCACAGAAGCACCTCTATCAAAGGCTGCTATCGCACTCGAGGAAAATGGCTATGCCACATTCGTGGCTCCGTTCGACGTAGAGCTCCCAAGTGGTGTCGAGGCATTCACCGTGGAAGGTGTTGACGAGGATGGTCAGACTCTCGTCCTGCAATCGGTTGGCGCCACCGTGGCAGCAAACACCCCTGTCGTTCTGCATTCGGCCAGCGCTGTATATGCCCCTGTATATGGTATTGACAAGGCTACAGGCATCTTTGTAGAGAAAGGTCTGCTCACCGGTATGTACGAAGACCGCGCTTTGGCAGGCGGCTATGTGCTGCAAGATCAGGGTGACGGCCCTAAGTTCTATGCAGTAAGCAAGGCCAACAAGGTGACAGTACCTGCCAACCATGCATTCCTCACCGTTCCAGGCGGCAGCAGCGTGAAGGCATTCGGATTCAGCGACATCATCACTGCAATCGATGGCCTCACCCCAACCCTCTCCAAAGGCGAGGGAGCTATATACAACCTGCAGGGCCAGCGACTCGGAAGTCTGCAACGCGGCATCAACGTCGTAGGCGGAAAGAAAGTGCTCGTGAAGTGACGATTCTGCGAGTGCGCACTCTCGGCATCGCGAGTGCGCACTCACAGAAACCCAAGAAATGATGTATAACCTATAACTCATAAAACAACTATGGTAAAGAAGTATATAAAGCCTGCACAGACAGAGGCACAACTGCTTACTGACACATTATGCCAGACAATGCTCGTGGTATCAACAACTCCTGCCGACAACAGTCCCGTACTGGCTCCAGAGCGCGACGACACCGAATGGGAAGAGTTTTAAGCCCGGCTATATATGCCCCCTCCCGGCCTCCGCAAAGAATCCGAGAGGGGGCAAATCTGCATCCTGCCAGATAGCAGAAAGCCGACAAGAGTTAAGAACAAACAAGAAAGATAATACCATTATCTCATTATTAACAATATATGAACCACAGAAAAGTATCACGACTGATAGTTGTAACACTATTATTAATCCTGTCGGGGTTGGGCAGCAGCTACATTCATGCCCAAAGCACCCGTAAGAACGCACCAGCCCAATGGAGCGTGTATGAGCAGATAGCGCGACAGGCCACCGACCACTCCGCCTTCGACGCAGTCATGAATGAAGCCCGGCAGGCCTCCACAGCAGCCGAGCAACAGGAATACGACGCCAAGATATGGGCCGCACTGAAGGAACTCATCAAGAACGGAACCACTGCATCGGGACAGTTCGACCTCACTCCGCTCATCGGCGAAAAGCAAGACGTGCAGGAGTTCTTCAACCAACAAAACGCCACCGTGGCACATAGCCTCAAGGACATGCCAGCCGGCCAATACACAGTGAAAGTACAAGCCTTTGCACGCACCACCGACTACCTCGGCTCGCTCAATCAGTACGAGGCAGGCAAAGACCTCACAAGAGTGTATCTCATGTTCGGCACACTGCGCGAACGCATCAAAAACATACAGGACGACGCACGCTATCAGATGACCCGTCTCGACTCCGACTGCCAGGGCGCCTTCCTGCGTCACGTGCCCAACTCGCTCTCAGGAGCCAAGGCAGCATTCGATGCCGGACTCTACTGGAACGTGTTCCGCACCGAACTGGCCAGCGACGGCAACGTAAGCCTCAGCGTCAAACTCCTCTCGGGAGCTACCAACAACTGGTTTGTATGCGGAGCCATCAAACTCTACTACGGAACACCGGCCGTGGATGTGAAACTGGCGCAAGCACGTAAATACAACATCACCGAAGACACCTACGCCAACGTGACATCCGACATACAACTCAAGCCCGACACCTACAACACACTCTCAATACCATTCGACATGGATGCCGCACAGACAGCATCGGCATTCAAGGCCGTGTATCAGTTGGGAAGCATCGAGACAAACGATGCCAACACACTCACAGGCCACCTCGTACCCGTGAGCGAAATCAAAGCCGGCGAGAGCTATTTCGTCACCGTCGATAAAGAGACAACCCTGCAAGCCACTGATGTGCTGCTCCGGGCCTTACGCCCCGACAGCGTACCTGCCATCTGGCGCGGCGGCGCAATGAAAGGCAACTACTTCACACGCGGCTACAACGCCACTGTCTATTACAATCCGGAACTTCAGTCAAAGGCCAAGACCATTACATGGCAACCGATGGACTACAACGACATAAGCTTCAGCGTAAACCTCGAAAACATACGCGCACACGAGTTCCTGGCATCGGGTGTCTATACCGAGACCTCACAATCGGTAATCAACAAATACACCGTGACACCACCCGTGCGCCGCGACCAGCCTGCACCAGTCGTCATTCCTGTGCCAAACGTAGGCAAAACCCTGAAGCTCACCCTGAGCAACAACAGCGACCTCAGCAACGCCACAACACAAAGCATACGCCAGGGCATCACACTCTGGGAAACATACAACCTCGTGCCCGCACGCACATATTATTATAAGGTGGAAGCCGGCGACTCGCTCGTGAGCCAGGGACACTTCAACACCGAAGGCCAGCTGCGCATGTTGAAAGCCAGCTCAATAAGCAACATACGCGATCTTGGCGGATGGGTGAACACCGACGGCAACACCATACGCTACGAAAAGCTGTATCGAGGCAGCGAGATGAACGGCACCCAGGTCATCAACACCTACGACCTGCGCCGTATGCAGGCAGTAGGCATCAAGGCCGAAATCGACCTGCGCAGCACATACAACGTGGGCGGAACACCAACGACCTCGCCTCTGGGCAGCGGCGTGCCTGGCACGATGGAGCGACAACACACTGCAGCTCGATGTGACCAACTGGCGCAATGCCATCAACTTCCTCATCACCAACGTGAAGGCAGGACGCCCTACATACTTCCACTGCCAGGTAGGTGCCGACCGCACCGGATTGCTGGCCGTACTCATCGAGGGAGTGCTCGGATTCTCACGCGACCAGATGTATCACGACTACGAACTCACCTCATGGTCGCAAGCCGGATACCGCAACAAGAGCAAGATCGACCCGGCCATCAACTACATCATTCAAAGCACCAAGGGAGCCACACAGCAAGAACACTTCTTCAACTTCATCACTCAGAAACTGGGTGTGTCGGCCACCGAGCTGCGCGACTTCATCAACGTGATGGTCGATGGCGAAAGCAGTATGCTTAGTCGCACCCTCGCCTTTGCAGCCACCGACGGTTCATACTTCGAATCACTGGCCGACATATATGCCACCTGCCCTGTCGGGACCAAGATAGCCAGCGGAGTCAAAGCTCAGCTGCAAACCACCGACGGCGACACACAGGAGGTGACGATGAAGGCCGAAGGGCTCATGGTGACCTTTGCCGCCACCACACTGGAGCCTGGTACCACCTACACACTCACCATTCCTGCAGGTGGTGTCATACTGCCCGATGGTGAAAAGGCACAGGATGCCCCGCTCTCACTCACATTCCGCACCCCCGACACATTCGCCACAGAGTTCTATCTCTTTGCTCCGTCGCTGAATAAATTCATCGGACGTGGA
>CAMHPM010000137.1 GCA_946187025.1 uncultured Prevotellaceae bacterium | reverse complement strand
CTCGTAGTGTCCGATGACTGTGCCCCAGTACGGGCGCATTTGTGCGCCGAGTGCCGGTCCGGTCATGAGCCACGAGCGGCTGTCGGTGTAGTAGAATCCGTTGTTGGCATAGTGGTAGTTGGTCCATGGCAGGTTGGCCACGCTTTGTGTCTGTGCTGCTATGTACTCAATGCCTGCTGCCAGGCGGTGGTCCATGAAGGCGAAAAGGTCGTCGCCCTGATTGTATATCTGATGTGCTATATCGACGGCCAGTCCGGCGGCCATCGAGGCATGTCCGGTGTCGCGTCCGCTTTCGTTCATCTGTCCCAGTTTGCCGTAGGCCCCGGTCTCGAGTGGCGAGGTGGTTGTGGTGACGATGAGGTTGCCCCAGAACTCGGTGAGTCCGTCGTTGAGTATAGGGTCGCTTGTGCGTGGGTCGGTGAATGTTTCGCACTGGTCGTATTTGATGAACGACAGTCCTTGGTTGTAGATAAACACGTCGTCGCACAACACACCGATGCTCAACACTGCCAATGCGTTACATAGTCCCCAGTTCGACCAGTAGTGTCCCGGAGCCTGCCACCATTTGCCTGCGTTTTCCCATGTTCCGTTGCGCCCTCTGAGGAAACCAATGCATCCCGGGTACCACACATCGAGCATCCACCGCTGGAACTTCGCGAAGTCTTCGCGGCTCCATCCCTCGTAGTCACGCATGAGTTCGGCTGCTTGTGCAAACTCATACCCATACAGTCCGTAGGCCAGTGCTGCATCGCTGTTGCCGGTCACGACCTTGGTTGTGTTGGCCCATGCCATGAGTGTCTTCACTGCATTTTCGGCATTGGCCTTTGTACCGTCGATGTGCCATCTCAGTGCGTTTTGGTAGGCAATGGTAGCACCTCGCGCCGCATTGATATAGTTCTCTCCGTTGCCTCCACCGCGCACAATCGTCTCCACGGGCCAGGTCGGACATGTGGCCTGTGAGTATTCGGCAGCTTTCAGCACTTTATAGGCCGCAGACACCTTCTCGTTGCCGTCGGCCAGCTGCTGGCGTATTCGGCTGAAGTCGGCTTCGGTATGCAGTCCGCCCGGATGCCGGAACCCGCGGTCGGCATCATATCCGCCGCTTATGCTGCTTGTGTCGAATTTCTTGCCTCGGGTGCTGTTCAGCTTGGTGCGTGCGGTCGTCAGGGCAGTGCGGCACGAATTGATGGCCGACTGGCTGGCTGTGCCCATCGTTATCATGTCGTTGGCTATGTTGATGGCATCCTGGTATTCTGCCAGCGCCGACGGTGGATAGTTGTCGGGGTCGAGGCCGGCAAGATAGTTCTCGGCACTGGTCACGGCCGACTGCAGTAGTGTATAGTTGCCTTGGCCTGTCTGTCCGTGCATCGTGGCTGGCATCGTGACAGCGAAGGCTAATGTAGTAATAATATAGTTTAGTCTCATAGTTTGTAGTTATTTGTTTAGGCCACAAATTTACGAAAAAACCTGAAAACTATCGTCTCGTATGTCGAAAAAATGTGGTTGCCATCCATAAAAGTGCCGGTAATCGCCGGTAATGCACCAGAACGGGTTGCAGAGTGTGGTGTCGGCGAGTGCGCAGTCTCGGCCCTGCGAGTGCGCAGTCTCAGGCTCGCGAGTGCGCAGTCTCAGGCCCGCGAGTGCGGACTCGCAGGACACGGTGTCCGTTGGTCTTGTACCAGAGTCGTCTCTATATGCCGGATGCGTTGCTCCCCACGTGTGCGAAACATGCTGCGAAAATGAATCTAAAGAGCATAAAATGTACGTAAATGACCTTATATATATTGCCGAGTCAATAAAAATACGTAATTTTGCAGCCGAATTTGAAAAAAATAATTAGGTGTAGAAAGATTGAATGTAATTAAGCTACAGACATGTATCCACCAGTTATTCATTGTTCACTATTCATCGTTTAATGAAAATTAATCATCATTCATAATACAATCATTCAAAGCAACATCATGAAGACAAGAGTCTTTTTTATGTGTGCCATGTTGATTGGCAGCATTGCAGCCATGGCACAGACAGCAACAATTAACGGAAAAATAGAAGGTTACCGTCAGACCGACACCTTGCAGGTCTATGTATCGGGCAAGAGCAGTATTGACATGGTTGACATAAAGTCCGATGGAACATTCACCATAACCGAAAGTCCTGCCGGCCCGGCCGAGGCAATGTTCTTCCTCACCGGCCGCGGACAATTGCCGCGCGATCTTACATGCGCAGCCCTTCTCACTCCAGGCGAGACAATAGGCATGAACATCAGTTTCACGGCTCCCGACAGCGAAGGCAAGGTCCATCTTGCTGCTACATTCAGCGGCGACGATGCTGCCAAGCCTACATACGCCAATCAGTTCTATACAACCCTGAGAATGGGCAACTCACTCAGCGGCGAGAACCTTGCCGACGCAGGTAGTTTCACTGCTTGCAAAAAACGTGTTGACGACATTCTGGCACCGCTCTACAAGACACTCAGCGGTGTGAAAGATGCCGGATTCGTGACACAGGCACGTCAGGCACTCGACAGCCAGAAAGATGCTGCCTACTTTGCTTACGCCAACGCAGCCGAGGAGAAAGGGCAGAAGATGGAGACAGATGCCGACTTCATGAAGATGGTGAATGCCATCAACTTCGACGACACTCTGCAGATGAGCAAGATACAGAGCTACATGCAATGGTATTCAACAGCTCATCCCGATGCCTACATGCCGCTCACCGGCGAGGCTGCACAGCTCAAGCATTTTGCCACCAAGACACAGAATGCAGATGTGCGCAACAAGATGGTCGAGGCATTCATCTCTGCCATCAATCTATATGCAGCCCTGGGTATCAGTGCCGCACGCCCTGAGTTCAAGGAACTCTACGAGCAACTGTTGCCTATATGTACAAACGAAACATACACACAATTCATAAAGGAGCAGCTGGCAAAGATGGAAAACAGCAGCGAGGGCAAGCCGGCTGTCAACTTCACCATCGAAGACACCGAGGGCAAGACTCTCGAATTTGAGTCTATAGCCAAGGGAGGCACAGTCACATACGTCGATTTCTGGGCCACATGGTGCGGACCATGCAAGCGTGAGATTCCTTATCTCGCAACGATGGTTGACGAGCTGAAGGACACGAAGCAGATACGCATCATCAGTATCTCTATTGATGAGGACCACGAGGCATGGCGCAAGATGGTAGCTGCCGACAAGCCTGCCTGGGAGCAATACATCATACCAAACCTCGAGACATCTGCTGCCATCAAGGAGTATGACATCAACTCTATCCCGCGTTTCATGATATTCGACAAGGAGGGCAACCTGTATAAGTCGTCTGCAACGCGTCCATCGGATGCATCAACCAAATCACTCCTCCTCGAACTCGCTAAATAACATCCGAGGTCAGGCTCATGCGACACTGCATCCACGCCACTGCTTTGTGCCTCCTGGCAGCAGGAGGCCGTCTCCGTGCCGCATCAGCCTACACTCTTCATCATCTATTTCGACTATGTTAAAGGCAGCACTCTTCGACCTCGACGGAACACTCTTCGATACCGAGGGACAATATACCATCTTCTGGGGCCGTACCGCACGCACGTACCGTCCCGATGTTCCTGGATTGGAATACAAGATAAAAGGCACCACGCTCACACAAATCTTCTCAACATACTTCCCCGACCCCTCGGTTCAGGCCGATATCGTTCGTGGTCTCGACGAGTGGGAGCAGAATATGCGCTACGAGTTCATACCCGGAGCCCTGCAGTTCCTCCACGACCTTCATCGTCATGGTGTGCGCTGTGCGGTAGTCACCAGTTCCAATCAGAAGAAGATGGACAGCGTGCGTCGTCAGATGCCAGAGTTTGACACCCTGTTCGACCGTGTGCTCACCTCCGAAGACTTCACAGCATCGAAGCCAGCCCCCGACTGCTATCTGCTCGGAGCACGTGTGTTCGATGCCGACGTGTCGGAGTGTGTGGTGTTTGAAGATGCCTTCACGGGACTTGCCGCAGGCATGGCATCAGGCATATTCACCATCGGACTTGCCACTGGCAATCCTGCCGAGGCCATTCGCGACAAGTGCAACTACGTGATGCCAGACTTCGAGGGTATGAGCTATTCAAAACTGCTAACTATCATCTCAAGACCATGATTCAATTTCAATGTGATTACAACCAGACGTGCCATCCTGCCATCCTCGATGCCTTGCAGCAGATGGGCATGGAACAAAACGTGGGTTACGGCTGCGATCCATACTGCCAGCAGGCACGTGCCGCAATCAGAGCCGCCATTTGTCAGCCAGATGCTGATGTACATTTTCTTGTAGGCGGCACACAGACCAACGCAACTGTCATATCCTCTGTGCTGCGACCATACCAAGGTGTATTGAGTGCCGACAGCGGACATATCAACGTGCACGAGACAGGTGCCATCGAGCATTCCGGCCACAAGGTCATTGCACTGCCTGCCACATCGGGCAAGATAACGGCACTGCAGATTCAGCAGGCTGTCGATGCCCACTATGCCGACGAAGGCCCCGAGCACTGTGTGCAGCCAGGTATGGTCTATATATCGTTCCCAACCGAGGTGGGCACCATCTACAGCCTGTCTGAACTCGAAGCCATACACGAAGTATGTCGGACCAACCACCTGCCGCTTTTCATCGACGGAGCACGGCTCGGATACGGGCTTTGCTCGCCGCAGTGTGATGCTACCCTTGCCGACATAGCACGTCTGGCCGATGTGTTTTATATCGGGGGGACCAAAGTGGGAGCCATGATGGGCGAGGCTGTGGTGATAAACAATGCAGAGCTCAAGCCTCACTTCCGCTATCACATCAAGCAGAACGGAGGTATGCTGGCCAAAGGGTGGCTGCTCGGCATACAGTTCCTCACACTCTTCACCGACGGCCTCTATCTGCGCATCGCACAGAATGCCATCGACCAGGCCATGCGCCTCAAGCAGGCGTTCGTTGCCAAGGGCTACAGACTCTATGCCGACAGCCCTACAAACCAGCAGTTTGTCATACTGAGCAATGAGCAGGCCGAGAGTCTCAGCCGTCATTTTCTATTCGAGCGGTGGGCCGCCATCGACGAAAACCACGTTGCAGTGCGTTTCTGTACCAGCTGGGCCACCACCACGGCCGATGTCGATACACTCATCGCTGAGCTCTGACGAAAGAAACGTAGTAGCAAAAGCAATAAGAGAAGAAGTGAAAAAGGTGTGAACGAGGTTTTTCCCGTTCACACCTTTTTTAGTAACACATTATTTATAATAATATATTGCTGTCCGGTAAACATCTTTGCTACATATATTGCACAACTTTTATTTCT
>CAMHPM010000136.1 GCA_946187025.1 uncultured Prevotellaceae bacterium | reverse complement strand
ACCTCCACGAGCGGGTGTTCGGTGGTTGCCACCAGCCGTTCTTCGCTGTCGAGGTAGAGGAACACGTCGAGCATGTCGCCCACCTTGGTGTTGGCAGGTACATACCGTTGTGGAAGCAGTATGTCGCCCATCTCGCCTCCGTCGAGGTAGAGGCCGAAATCCACTTCGCGCAACACTTCCAGCGTATTACGACTTCCAAGTTGTATTGTTGGTTTAATCACCATCTTGTCATGTACTATTTACAGATTTCCATTTACGGATTTACCATTTACTTCCGGATGGCTAATCTTCAATCTTCCCACCACTTCGCCGTCTTTCATGTGTATGGTGCGGTCGGTGAGTTGTGCCAGTTCTTCGTCGTGTGTTACGATTACGAAAGTCTGTCCCAGTTGTTTGCGCAGGTCGAAGAAGAGCTGATGCAGTTCTGCCTTGTTCTTTGAGTCGAGGCTTCCCGACGGCTCGTCGGCCAGTACGACCGATGGTTGGTTGATGAGTGCACGTGCTACAGCCACGCGCTGTTTCTCGCCGCCCGACAGTTCTGCAGGTTTGTGGTCCATACGTTCGGCCAGCCCCATCATGTCGAGCAATTCCTTGGCTCGCTGCCGTGTTTCCTTCTGTGGCTTATTGGCTATCATGGCTGGTATCATCACGTTTTCCAACGCAGTGAACTCGGGCAACAGCTGATGAAACTGAAACACAAATCCGATATGTTCGTTGCGGAATCGTGCCAACTCTTTCTGGCTCATGCCGTTAAGGTGTCGGCCATCGATTATGATTTCACCACCATCGGCATCGTCGAGCGTACCCATTATCTGCAGCAGGGTGGTCTTGCCGGCACCGCTCGGACCCACGATGCTCACCACCTCACCACGTTCGATGTCGAGGTCGATGCCTTTCAGCACTTGCAGCTGACCAAAGCTCTTGGTTATATTTCTTAGTTGTATCATCGATTCACTTACCATTTACTGATTTACCATTTGGTTTTATGAGTGAGGGGTTAGGGGAGGTTCATCCCACCTTGCTAATCCACTTCGACAGCCATGCCGATGCCTTCGACTGGTCGTAGCGTACTCCGAGCGGAGCTGTAAACGAATATTCTTCGTTGTTCTCGCCATATTGGTCGGGGAAGATCATCATCACACTGCATCGTCGCAGCACCTTGTCCTGTATGATGTCGGCCAATCGGTTGTAGCCTTTCTGGTAGCTTATGCCTCCTGGTCGTGCTGTCACCACCACGAGCAGTTGGTCGGCATTGATTTCGGCCGACAGTGTCTCGATGGCTTGTGGCAGTGTCGATTCGAGCAATACATACTCAGCCCTCACGCTCGAGTGGTAATTGCTCATATATTGGTGTATAAGTCGTCCGGTCGATTCCGATGTGCGGAACTCTATACGGCATCCTATCTCGTTGGTGAGTCGTGCCAGGCGTCTCACCCACCTGTAGAATCCTACTTCGTATTCGGCTCGCTCGGGCACCACGACCACAATCTTGCGCAGTGTGTTCACCGGCATGGTGTAGTCCACGATGATGAGCTGACGGTTCATGTTCTTTATCAGTTCTTGGGCAAAATGTCCGTAGAACGACATGTCGCCGTTCACCTTCTCGTGCAGGCCTATCAGTATTTCCGACGCATCGTTTTCCCTCATGCTGTGTATCACTCCGTTCACTATGTTGACTGCCAGGCGGCTCTGTGTCTGCACCGGTATGTCGGCAGCCACACATATCTCTTCTGCCTGGTTGAGCACCTCGCGGCTCTGTCGTTGCGACTGCTCGGTGTAGTCGGCATCGTTCACCACGTTGAGGCATATCAGTCCACGGTTCAGCTGTTGGTTTCGCATCATGATTGCTGTCTGCGTTATGTTTCTTATCCGTGATGTGTCTTTCAGCAGTATCAGTATCTTCTCGTCGTCCGATGGTTTTCCGCTTCCGCCGTCCTGGCTGTCGGTTTCCTGCAGTTTCATGCGGCGCGCACCCTGATCGGTCACTATCGAACTGATGATGCACGATATGAGTATCATCACCACCACACCGTCGAGCACCTCGCCTGGCATCAGTGTCTCGCCGGTGGTCTTATTCACCACGAGCGTTGTTCCCACCATCACCATTGCGATGGCTCCTGCAGCATGGGCTTCGGACAATCCGAACATCATCAGGCCTTGTGCATGGTTGAAACCCAGCAGCTTACGGCTTATCGATGAAGCCAGCAGCTTGCTCAGGGTGCTCACCACCACGATCACCAACACGACGCCTATAGCGCCCATCTCGCTGAACAGCGGACGCAGGTTGACCAACATGCCCACTCCCACCAGGAAGTAGGGTATGAACAAGGCGTTGCCCACAAACTCGATTCTGTTCATCAACGACGATGTATGTGGTATGAACCGGTTGAATATCAGTCCTGAGAGGAATGCTCCCAACAGGCCCTCGATGCCACACAACTCGGCCATCACGGCTGCAAAGAACATCATTGCCAGCACAAAGATATATTGTATCACCCGCTCGGTGTAGTGTTTGAACACCAACCTGATGATAGGCGGGAAGATGAGGAACAATCCCACGAAGTATGCCACACACTTCAGCACAAACAATATCCAGAACCACGCGTCGCCATCGCCCTTGTAGCGTGTCGAGATGACTGCCAGGAACAAGAGTGCAAAGAGCAGTGCTATCATCGTGGCGGCAATCGATATGGTCACAGCCGGATGTTTCGACAGTCCGTATCGTGCCACGATGGGGTAAGCCACGATGGTGTGCGAGGCAAATATACATGCCAGCAGCAGCGATGTGGATACTGAGTAGTCGAGCAGATAGAACCCGGCCAGGAAGCCGCACAGAAACGGTATGAGCGTGGTCAGCGCTCCAAACAGCAGACCTTTCGACAGGTTCTGTTTGAAACCCACGAGGTCCATCTCCAGTCCGGCCAGGAACATGATGTAGTATATTCCTACCTGACCAAACAGCTTGAAGCTCGCATCGCGTTCCAGTATGTTCAACCCGTGTTCGCCGATGAGCACACCGGCAAGTATCATTCCCACTATATGCGGAATGCGCAACTTGTTGAACACCATAGGTGCCAGCAAGATGATGAGCAACACCAGGAAGAACACCCAGGTGGGGTCCTGAATAGGAAAGTGTATGTACGACAAGAGTGAGTCCATATCTGCTGCAAAGTTACGACTTTTTTTTCATATACTGACGCTCTGTCTGCGAAGATTGAAGAATGAGGAATAAAATTGAAGATTGAAAATTGAAAATTGAAGATTAGCCCCCCTCTTATCCCCCCAAGGGGGGATGATAGACCCTCTCCCCAGCCCTCCCCCTTTATGGGGAGGGAGTGCCATCCGGATGGCATCTGATTAATCTGATAAATCACCGCATGGCGGTATGTTTCTTTTCTTCCTGTAATTCCTGATAAGTTACACAATAATGCACTGCGTGCAAATTGAAGATTAGCCATCCGGATGGAAAGCACATCCGCTATTCATTATTCATTATTAATTATTCATTATTCATCAATTATTATTTATTATTAATAAAATGTCACCATCATGTCAGAAATCTTTCGTAACTTTGTCGCAACGACATCCACTGCCGTTACCACATGTTACAGATAAAACAACCCATAACCTCAATGGAAAACTACCAGCACGAACTGAAGATGAAGGTGCGCGACTACGAATGCGACCTCCAAGGCATTGTCAACAATGCCAACTACCAGCACTACATCGAACATGCCCGCCACGAGTTTCTCCTCTCGCGCGGCATCAGCTTTGCCCGTCTCCATGCCGATGGCATCGATGCCGTCGTGTCGGCCATCACCATGCGATTCAAGCTTCCGCTCAAGAGCGGCGACGAATTTGTGGTGCGCACCAGCTTCGAACACAACTCGTTCAAATACATATTCCACCAAGACATCTACCGGCTGCCCGACATGCGTCTTGCCATCCGCGCCACGGTCGATACCGTGTGTGTGGTCAACGGACAGCTGAGCGACATCGACATATTATAGCAACCCCATGGACTATCGCGACGAAACACTCTACACCCTGGCCCTCACACGCCTGCCGCAGGTGGGACTGGCCATAGGCAACCAACTCATTGACGAAGCCGGGTCGGCCACAACGCTCTATGCCCATCGTCACAACATAGGCGAAGTCATCACACACGCCACACCACGGCTTCAGAATGCAATCGCCCGGTTCGACGACTATCTGCCCGATGCCGAACGCGAACTCGACTACATGGCCCGGCACAACCTCGTGGCATATACCAAGACTCATCCCGCATATCCACACCGACTGCTCGCGTGCCACGACGCACCACTGCTGCTCTTCTTCTACGGCAACACCGACCTCAACCCCCGACACACCATCAGCATCGTCGGCTCGCGCAAAGCCACACCCTACGGCCGCGATTTCTGCCAACAACTCATTGCCGACATAGCACGCCAACTGCCACAGACACTCATCGTCAGCGGACTGGCCTACGGCATCGACATCTGCGCACACCGGGCAGCCATCGAAGCCGGACTCGACACCGTGGCCGTGCTGGCCCATGGGCTCGACCGCATCTATCCTGCCACCCACCGCGCCACGGCAAGCCAAATGACACAACACGGTGGTCTGCTCACCGAATACACGTCGGGCACCACCCCCGACCGCATGAACTTCGTGCAACGCAACCGCATAGTGGCCGGAATGACCGATGCAACCATCGTGATAGAAAGCGGAGAGCGGGGCGGCTCGCTCATCACGGCCGAGATGGCACAAAGCTACAACCGCGACGTCTTTGCACTGCCAGGACGCACAACCGACACCATGAGTCGCGGATGCAACAACCTCATCGCCTGCCAGCAGGCACAGATGATACAATCGGCCGACGACCTGCTCACTGCAATGAACTGGGCCGAAAAGCCGGCCGCCGCCACTGCACAACCAACACTCTTTCCCGAACTCTCGGCACAACTCAGCCCCGACGAACAGCGGCTGGTCGAAATCATGCGCACTGCCGACAGCATACAAATCAACAACCTCGTGGCACAGACCGGACTGCCATACCCAACCATCAGCGCTGCCCTCTACGAACTCGAATGCAAAGACATCGTGGAGCTCATGGGCGGCGCACGCTACAGACTGAAAAACACAAGTGCGCACTCGTGACATCACGACTCCGCACTCGCGACCCCGAGACTCCGCACTCATTACTTTCCACAATTCATGTAATTCCAGATAGATAAAACTTGTTCCGTAGGAACATGTTTTTAACATACCGCCATGCGGTGATTTATCAGATTTATCAGATGCACAACTCCCCGCATGGACTCTCCCACCTAAAAGGGGGAGTACCCCTCTCCCCTGG
>CAMHPM010000135.1 GCA_946187025.1 uncultured Prevotellaceae bacterium | reverse complement strand
ACTCATAACCGATGCTGAGGATAACGAGCAGGGCGCACTCGATGCAGCCAAAATGGCCAAGGAGATGGGAATACGCATCTTTGTCTTGTCTGTAGGTACGGTAGAGGGTGCTCCGATTCCGCTTGGCAACAACCAGTTCAAGAAGGACATGGAGGGCAACGTCGTCATCACGAAGCTCAACGAGTCGGTTGGTAAGCAGATAGCCCAGGCAGGCGGCGGAGTGTACATACATGTTGACCGCACCGACGAAGCGCAGTCGATGCTCGAGGACGAGATATCGAAGATGCAGAAGGAGGACTTCACTACAACGATGTATGCGGAGTACGACGAGCAGTTCATCGCTGTTGCCATACTGCTGTTCATCGTCCTGTGTGCCGAGTTGTGCATCATGGAAAAGAAGAACCGCCTGTTCGGCAGGATAAAAATATTTAAGTAGTAGTAATGATGAAAGTCACAAGATATATCACAATTGCAGTGCTGGCCGCTGTGTCGGTGGCCGCATTTGGCCAGGACAGCGACCGCGACTGCATACGCATGGGCAACAAGTATTTCCGCGACCGCGATTTCAGTCAGGCCGAGACCTACTACCGCAAGGCTCTCGACAAGAACGAATCGCTCGAGGCCTACTATAACCTTGGCGGTGCGCTCACATTCCAGCAAAACGACTCGCTGGCATTCGACTCTTATCGTAAGGCATTGGGCCTCACTGCAGAAACTCAGGAAAAGAAAGCCTGGGTGTATCACAACATGGGCAACCTGAGCTACCTGAACGGTCGTCAGATGATGAAAGCCAACAGCCCCGACGCAATGAAAGCATTTGCGCAGGCTGTGGAATGCTACAAGAGTGCCTTGCGCTGCAATCCGAAAGACGATGAAACGCGCTACAACCTTGCCATGGCCCAGTATATGCTGAAAAAGAACCAGCAGAACCAGGACCAGCAACAGCAGCAGAACCAGGACCAACAAAACCAGGATCAGCAGAAAGACCAGAACAAAGACCAGGACAAGCAGCAGGACAAAGACCAGCAACAGCAGGATCAGGACAAGCAGCAGGATCAGAAAGACAAGCAAGACCAGCAGAACCAGGATCAGCAACAACAGCAGAAGCAGGACCAGCAGCAACAACAGCAGCAACAGCAGCAGGCCGACAAGCGCGACGGCCAGATGGACGACCGCACTGCCGAGCAGCTGCTCAACTCGGCCCAGCAAGACGAGAAGGGTGTGCAACGAAAAGTGCAAAAAGCCGAGAAGGCACACCGCCGAGGACTGGAGAAAGACTGGTGAAAAGGCCGGAGACTGCAGGCCGGCGGCAGAGCTCGCAAAAATGAGTCCGCACTCACGAGGCCGCGAGTGCGCACTCTCCGACAAACATACCCATTCATAACATAAAAGCAGAAACCAAACAGCTTGACAGCAATGATAAGACTTAGTGGAAAAAGACTATACGTAAGTGTCGCAATGTTGATGACGACGCTTTGCACGTTGGCACAGAGTGTCAGTTTCAACGCTTCGGCACCATCGGTAGTAGAGGTGGGCGAGCGTTTCAGGGTGCAATACAGCGTAAACACTCAGAATGTGTCGAACTTCAGTTATCCGCAGTTCACCGGATTCGACGTCATCTACGGACCGAGTACATCGAGCCAGACCAGTATGCAAATCATCAATGGCAAGATGTCGCAGAGCAGTTCCTATACCTATACATTCACCCTCATGGCCCAGAAGACCGGAACCTTCACCATTCCGCCGGCATCGATAGTGGCCAATGGCGATACCTATAAGTCGCAGTCGGTCAAGATACAAGTGGTGGCAGCCAGCGGAAACCGCCAGAGCCAGCAGCAGGGCGGCTCCCAGCGTCAGCAACGCGCCACACCATCGCCCCCAAACAGCACGTCGATATCGGCATCCGACCTCTTCATGACTGCCACCGCCAGCCGCACACGCGTGTATGAACAAGAGGCAATACTCGTCACATTCAAGGTATATACACTGGTCAACCTCACTCAGCTTGACGGCAAGCTGCCATCGCTCGATGGATTCCAAATACAGGAAATCGAACTGCCGCGAAACAAGGAATTCACCACCGAAAACTACAACGGACGCATATACCACACCGTGGTGTGGAGCCAGTATGTGCTCTTCCCGCAGAAATCGGGCGACCTCGTCATACCGGCCGTCACCTACGAGGGAGTGGTGGTGCAACAGAACAGGGCCATGGACCCCATCGAAGCCTTCTTCAACGGCACAGGCGGACTGGTAGAGGTGAAAAAGAAAATCTCAACACCGCAACTCACCATCCACGTGAGTCCGCTGCCCGACAAGCCTGCCGACTTCTCTGGAGCCGTGGGACAGTTCACCATGACATCATCGGTCAGCACCGACAGCCTTAAGGCAAACGATGCACTCACACTCAAGCTGAATATCAAGGGCGTGGGAAACATGAAACTCATCTCAGCACCCGAGATTGCATTCCCTAAAGACTTCGAGACCTACGACGCAAAAGTGAACGACAACTTCTCGCTCACACGTGCCGGGCTCTCAGGCACCAGGGAATTCGAATACCTGGCCGTACCGCGCCACGGCGGAACCTACACCATACCTGCCGCACGCTTCGTATATTTCGACACAGCATCACAAACCTACAAGACACTCACATCGGAACCATTCACCATCCGTGTGGGCAAAGGTGCAGGCGGCTCGGGCTCGTCGGTTTCCGACTATACAAACATGCAGCAAGACGTAAAAGAACTGAATCAGGACATACGCTACATCAAGACCGGCCACGCAACCCCGCGCAACAACTCGGACAACATGCTCACCTCGTGGAAATACTGGCTGCTCTATCTCCTGCCACTCATCATCTTCTTCGTCATACTGGCAGTAGGCCACAAACACATCAAAGACAATGCAAACATAGCCAAGGCACGCGGCAAGAAAGCCAACAAAGTGGCCAAACGCCGACTCAAAGCCGCCGCAAAATACCTCAGCCAGCACAACCAGAACGAATTCTACGACGAGGTGATGAGAGCATTGTGGGGATACATAGGCGACAAACTCAATATAGCACAGGCACACCTCAACAAGGAAAACATAAGCGCCGAACTCGCACAGAAACAAGTTGACCAGTCGCTCACCGAACAATTCATACAGACACTCAACCAGTGTGAATATGCACGCTATGCACCTGGAAACCCTAACGAAAACATGGAGACAGTATATAACAGTGCAGTCGATGTGATAAGCCGCATGGAAAGCAACATACGCCACACAGCATCAAAAGCCCCGAAGGCAACACTTGCCATCATCCTTGCCATGGTTGCCGCCACAGCCACGGCAGCCAGCACACACACAGCGGATAAGCAGCAAGCCGACGAACTGTATGCCCAGGAACAATACCACGAAGCAGCACAGGCCTATCTCGACATCATCGAGGCAGAAGGCTCGGCACCCGAGCTATACTACAACCTGGCAGGATGCTACTACAAGACAGGCGACATCGCACATGCCGTGCTCTACTACGAACGCGCACTGCAACTCGCCCCGTCCGACCCCGATATCAAAGCTAACCTCCTCCTGGCACGGGCAAAAACAACCGATAAGGTGACACCACCATCCGAGATGTTCTTCATCAGCTGGTGGAAGGCATTCACCAACGCGATGTACGTCAACACATGGCTCATAGTAGCACTTGTGGCCTTTGTCCTGACACTTGCAGCGCTGCTAGTATTTGCATTCATGACAAATATCACGGTGCGCAAGACAGCACTCTACGGAGCCATCCTCTGCCTGCTCATTACCATCGTGGCCAACCTCTGCGCCCTGTCACAACACCTGCAACGAGTAAACCACCCGCAGGCCATCATCATGGCCTCGTCGGTCACCGTAAAAAGCTCGCCAAGCGACACCAGCACCGACCTCTTCGTGATGCACGAAGGTACAAAAGTGGAGATAATCGACAACAGCATGACCCAGTGGTGCGAAGTGAAACTCGAGGAAGGCAAGATGGGATGGGTGCCGGTTGAAACAATCGAAGAAATCTGATACAAGCCTATGACACACCTCATGACAGCCCAGGCAACATCCGAACTGTCCGAATGGATAGACCGCCTGCACCATTTCGATCAACAACTCACACTTACAGTCAACGGCAGCGAATCAGTCTTCTGGGACAACATAGCCATCTGTGTAACCAACACCTTTGCGTGGACACTCGTCATCGCAATGCTGCTCGTCGTCTTCTTCCGCAACAACGACCACCGTGGGGCACTGCTCATCCTGCTCTCAATCGGACTCATGATATTCGTTGCCGACCGTCTGTGCTCAGGACTCGTCAAACCACTCGTGGCACGATGGAGGCCCACACAAGATCCCGAGATAATGTATATGGTCGATGTACTCAACGGATACCGCGGCGGACGCTTCGGCTTCTTCTCTGGACATGCCTGCAACACCATGTGCATGGCTGTGTTCCTTTCACGCCTATTTAGGTTCAGGCCAGTCACCATCACACTCATCCTGTGGTCGCTCACCACAACATTCACACGCATATACCTCGGCGTACACTATCTGGGCGACATAACCGTAGGCTTCATCATGGGTATCATCATCGGACTCCTCTTCTATTATATATATAATAAGGTGTCGTTACGACTGCACACACCGCGCCGCATGAGCAGCGAATACACCACGACAGGCTACCAAAAACGCGACATGTATTCGCTACTTGCAGTCATTTTTTTCAACTATGCCGCTGTCGTCATCTTTGCAATGATACTCGGAATAAGGTGAAGAAACACTGCGAGACAAAAAGAGAAGAAACATCATCCGTTTGACTCGAAAACACCGCAAAATACACGCCGAAATCACCGCAAACACACAAATTTCAAAAAAAATGAAAAAAAAGTTGCGAATGATTTTGCAGATTCAAAAAAATGTACTACCTTTGCACTCGCTTTGCGAAAACGATAAGTTGCAGTGGCAACAAATCAAAGCAACGGGCGCTTAGCTCAGCTGGTTCAGAGCATCTGCCTTACAAGCAGAGGGTCGGCGGTTCGAATCCGTCAGCGCCCACTTAAATTTCCTGAAATGGCTCGTTAGCTCAACTGAATAGAGCACTTGACTACGGATCAAGAGGTTATAGGTTTGAATCCTATACGAGTCACATACGAAGAGACCGTAAAGGTCTTGATAGAAGTTGGGCATATTCCAGAGTGGCCAAATGGGGCAGACTGTAAATCTGCTGGTTTTCACCTTCGGTGGTTCGAATCCATCTGTGCCCACTTCGTTTTGTCAGCAAGTCGTTGCTGATGCCAATAAGGCCGCGGAAGTAGCTCAGTTGATAGAGCACTAGCCTTCCAAGCTGGGGGTCGCGGGT
>CAMHPM010000134.1 GCA_946187025.1 uncultured Prevotellaceae bacterium | reverse complement strand
CGCCTCGCACTTGGCACGAATGTCGTCTGGACCGGAGAGGAGAAGGTGGTGAAGTCGGCACAAGCCGATCCGAGTATCTCGCCCATCACGGCAAAAGTGCGGAGTGCAATCTCGTCGTCCTGTCGGGCAGCTTTGTATATCTCGTAGGTAGAGAGCTCGGCTCCGGGGATGATGCGCAGCAGGCTCTGCTGCGATGTGGAGGCCAGCAAATCGACTGCTGTCTGAACGATGCCGCGTGCCGAGCAGTAGGCCTCGAGACAACCTTGACGCCCGCAACTGCAGAGGCGTGGAGGCAGGGGATTGAGCACCCTGATGTGTCCCAGTTCGCCAGCAAGTCCGTCGTGTCCTACAACCATTTGACCGTTAGCCACAATGCCGCTACCAACACCTGTGCCCAGCGTGATGAGCACGAAGTCTTTCATGCCCCGTGCAGCTCCGAACTTCATTTCGCCCATAGCGGCTGCGTTGGCATCGTTGGTGAGACGCACGGGCAGACCAAGGCGGTCGGCAAATAACTGAGCAAGCGGGGTGCTGCCTTTCCACGGAAGGTTGGGCGGTGCAACGAGACGGCCGGTGTTGAAATTACCATTAGGTGCACCAATACCCATGCCGCTTATGGCTTCGATGCCTCCCACCTGCGCAATGAGGGGTTTCATACATTCGATGCTTGCATCGATGAAATCGGCAATATAAGGGTAGGATTGTGTCTTGATGGAGTCTTCGCATAGTATGTTTCCGTCTGTATCAACGATTCCGAAAACAGTATTGGTGCCTCCAAGATCGACACCAATGGTATATTTCTTGTTGTGTTCCATATTCAGTAAGCAATGTTAGTATTTGGGGACAAAATTACACAAAATCATTTGTCTGGCAAAGTGTTTAGACCAAAATGTTACTGTGATTACATCATTTTGGGGTTATATCTTCATAACCTGATGCCGAAAAATGCCCGTGCGTGCCATTTCTGGTTTTCAACGGCAAGACTTTTTGTGTTGCCTATGCTGGTGGTGTTGAACACCATCGAGACCCCGAAGAACTTGTTGCCTATCTGGCGTACTGCAGCACCACGGCTGGTAATTATGATTTCTGGAAAATGATAGTGTAGCGGCACTCGTGTACCGCCGATGTTCATCGATGTGCGGCTGTAGATGATGAGTGTTGGCAGGGCCGAGATGTGTAGCAACCACCCCTGCGAGGGCACGTAGTTATAGCCGTAGCCGCCACCTATACCGATGTTGGTCATCTTGAAATCCATCTTCTCCTCGGTGTTTATTGTTCCGTGTTGCCCTTGTGCTGAAGCACCCAGCATGAAACTGCCAGCCGAACGTTTCTGTATGTAGTTCTGTGAGAATGCGGCAGGGTACGAGAACCGGCGGTAGTTAAAGGCATAATAAGTATTAAAGTTAAGTGTCTTTAGGGTAAGGATGTCGGCTGGAAGGTCGATTCGAGCCGCTTCTCCTGTTTTATGCCAGCCTGTGAAGTTGCTCGCATCCTGATATGCAAAATCAAAACCGAAGCGTTTGCCGTAAGAGTTGAAGTTCAGTTCGAAGTCGTGATATTTGCCGAGAATCTTGGCTGGATTGAGGGCCATGTTGAGCGAAAAACCAAGATAACTCACACCTGCACTGATGGTTCCCTTCCTTTCTGCGGACATCTTCGACACGAAACGCCGGTCGTTTTCATATCCCTCGGCTTTGATGTCAGAGCCCGATATGTTCATGCGCAATCTTATGGTCCACTTTGTCTTAGGGCGTATCAGGTAGGTCGTGTCTATATCGTTCTTGCTGTAGTTCTGAGTCAGAATGCTGTCAAAGCGGCTGATAATACGCGAATTCTGAAAGTCGCGTTTAAGTGAATTCTGTGCCGTCACTTCATCGACCGATAATGAAAATGTCAGAATAATGCTCAATGCATGTATTCCAATCAGCCGAAACCTTATCCGGGGCTTGCTATTCTTACTGCAGTTTGTTGTATATTTTGATGGATGAATCATAAACGAATGATGCGATTTCTTTATTCTGAGTCCTTTATTGTAGAACCATACATTTCAATATTGAATTCGTTGGGCAGGGGTGTGGTGAGTACCATCTTTTCACCTGTATGTGGATGTATGAAGTCAATCGATTGGGCATGAAGCATCAAGCGCCCTTCAGGCATGTGCATAGGATTTTGCTGCGTCATGCCTCCTGGCGAATAGAGGCGGTCGCCAACGATGGGGCATCCGAGGCCTTCGGGGCTGGCTGCATGTACACGTAGTTGGTGGGTGCGTCCGGTTTCGGGGTAGAAAGCTACGAGGGTGTGGCCATCGTCGGTGCGTCTGATGACTTCATATCGAGTGACGGCAGGCTTGCCATGCAGGTGGTTCACCATCTGGCGCGGACGATCGAGGGCATTGGGCGAAAGTGGGAGGTCGATGGTTCCGCTGTCTTCAGCCACGATGCCATCGAGCAGGGCTACATAGCGTTTCTTGATGATGTGGCGGTAGAACTGCACTTGCAGCTCGCGGTGTATCTCTTGGCTTTTGGCGATGAGCATGATGCCCGAGGTGTCCATATCGAGGCGGTGAACGGGGAAAGTAGTGCAAGCCTCCGTCTTATCCCCCGAAAGGGAAGAATCCCCAGAAGTGAGGGAAGGCACGTGCTGGCTGTCATTGTATAGTTTCTCTATTTCGGATTCCACGCTTGGGGCATCGATGTTGCCACGTACGGCGAGCATTCCGGCTGGCTTATTTATGGCCACGATGTATGGGTCGTCGTAGATGATGCGCATCTCCTTTGCTCGTTGTCGGAGTATAGGTAGCAGTGGGTTTTCCTCCACATCGAGTCCTTGCAACATGTGGCGCAGTATGGGTTTGCACTTAGCTTGGCAGGCGGGGTAGTAGTCGCCGTCGTAGCGCAGTTCACCTCGTGGCGAGGCTCCCATCCAGAATTCGGCCATGCATAGCGGATGCAGGTTGTGGCTGTAGGCATACTGCAGGAGTTTCGGGGCGCAGCATTCACCGGCTCCCGATGGCGGTATGCGGCATGTCTCGTGGTCGAAGATGTCGGTGAGGGTGCGGCTCGTCCCGTGTGCGTTCAGTACGGCGTATTGGTTGAAAAGCCATAGTTGCAGGTTGCGTGAACGGAGGCTCTTGGCTTCGCTGTCGGGCATTTGGCTTATCTCGGCATCCTCTTGCTGGAAGTATTGCCCTGGCTGCTGGAGATCGAAGATGGGTGGCACGAAGCCTTGCTGGCGGTTCTTGCCATCGAGGAGGCCGGAAAAGGCGGCGAGGAAGAAGAGAAGGGGAGCCTCGGCGGGCAAACCGCCGAGCACTGACGACGCGGGGAGGCTTTGTGTTTCTTGCTCTTTTTGTAACTCTTGCTCACAGCCCAGTTCGACCTCATGGATGGGGCTTTGTGTTTCTTGCTCTTTTTGTAGCTCTTGCTCCCTCGCATCAGCTTTAACTACCAGCACGCCAAACATCTTGCCGCGCGATATCTCGGCCTGCCATTGGGGGTGTGACTCGAGATAGTTGCGAAGTTGTTGTGCTGCTTGTACGGCAAGAGGGTGGGGGGTGTAGAGAAATGGATAGGTGAAATGCTGGGGCAAAGCAACTTCACCCTCTGGAATGAGAGGGTGAAGTGTTGCGGCTGTATATTCTGCGTTAATAGCCAGACGGCTGTTACTTGCTTTGCTTGGCATTTATGCGAATGACGGTGAAACTGTATTTAGGCAGTTCGTAGCTGAACTGTGGCTGAATGTCGATGCTCGATTCTGTAGGTGCGGCAGTGCGGTCGGATGGGTTTCCGGTCATGACGGTCAGTTTGGCTTTCGTGTCATATCCGTCGATGCCGGCGAGGTCAATCTCTGTCTTTACATTGACAGGCAGCATGTTGACTAGCTTGACAATGATGTCGCCGTTCTCGGCCTTCACCACCGATTGTGCCACGCGCAGTTGTACGTCGTTGTTGCCTCTCACTTTCAGTGCAGCTGGTATGTATTGGCATCCGCTGTTCTGTCCGGCCAGTCGTTGCACTTGGTAGCTTGGTGTGAGGGTGGTGATGCCTTCGTTGTTGAAGTAAATGAGGTCGGGGTTCCAGTTTGAGTGTCCTTCTTTGCAGAAGAGTGGTGCGTAGGACGACATCACAACCACGTCGGCATTTCGCTCGAGGGTGGTGATGTGGAGTGCTTCGGCCAGTGCGTTTTCCAGTCGGTTGTTGCGGCTTGCCCATTCGCCTAGATACACTTTGGTGCCGTTGCGGTCGTAGCGGTCGTAGTAGTTTTGGTTGTGTATGTACCATCCCGGGTCAACATAGTAGTGTTCGTCAACGATGTCAACGTTTTCTTTGCGTGCCAGCTGCCATCCGTATTCGTAGTCGCTGCCTTCGAAGAACGGACCTACGGTGCCTACCACCTCAATGTCGGGGTAGCGTTGCTTGATGCCTCGGTTGAGGAAGTTGAAGCGCTCGGTGAACACGTCGGATATGAGGTCTTCGTTTCCGATGCCGAGATACTTGAGGTTGAACGGCTGTGGATGACCTGCATCGGCGCGCATCTTTGCCCACTTCGAGGTCTTTGGGTCGCCGTTAGCCCATTCGATGAGGTTGCACAGCTCTTCGAGATATTCCTCCATCGTCGGCAGTGGGTTCTGGTGTGGCACCTTGAAGTCTTCGCCTGCAAATGGGAGTCCGCCTTGCTGACCGTGTCCCTGGTAACTTGAGTTCTGACATGGCACGCCTGCAGGCAGTACCGGCAGCGGTTCGGCACCTATGTCTTCGCAGAACTGGAAGTATTCGAAGAATCCGAGGCCCATCGACTGGTGGTAGTTCCAGATGTTTGGCAGCGACTTGCGTTCCCACAGCGGACCTACGGTGTATATCCACCGGTACATGTTGTCGAGACCTTGTCCGTGGCTGACGCATCCGCCAGGGAAGCGCACGAATCGAGGATGGATGTCGGCTACCGCTTGTGCCAGGTCGGGACGCAGGCCGTTGCTTCGGTTCTTGAATGTCTTTTGCGGGAATAGGCTCACGAAGTCAACGGCAATCTGTCCGGCTTCCTGTGGCTGGATTGATAGTCTTGCCTTGGTTGCATCGGCTTTGGTTGTGAGCACTGCCTTCTGCTGTTTCCATGCGGTGGTGGCAGTGAGTCGTGCTTCGGCCAGTGTTTTGTTGCCATCGATGAGTTTCACGACCACCTTGCCTGCACCTTCCATTCGTTTGAGGAAGAGGCTGAGGTTGTAGCGTTCGCCTTTCTTTACAGTGATTCCGTCGAATCCCTCGTTTTGCAGCGATGCACCTGCCTGTGTGGTCTTCAGCACTGTGTAGTGGCTGTTGTTGACATGTATCGGTGCATCGGTTCTGATGGTCCATTCGGTTCCTTCACCCTCAAGG
>CAMHPM010000133.1 GCA_946187025.1 uncultured Prevotellaceae bacterium | reverse complement strand
CGTCATCAAAAAGTTCTTATACAGCGATCACGACATCTTCATCCGCGAGATAGTGAGCAACGCAGTGGATGCCACACAGAAACTGCGCACAATTGCCCAGAAAGGCGAATTGAAGGAAGACGCAGGCGACCTCACGGTACATGTGAGCATCGACCCGAAAGCCAAGACCCTGACCGTGAGTGACCGCGGTATCGGCATGACAGCCGAAGAAATCGACAAGTACATCAACCAGATAGCATTCTCGTCGGCAGGCGACTTCCTCGACAAATACAAGGAAGATGCCAACGCAATCATCGGCCACTTCGGCCTCGGTTTCTACTCTGCCTTCATGGTGAGCGACAAGGTTGAAATCCTCACCCGCAGCTGGCAAGAAGGCAGCAAGGCAGTACGATGGACATGCGACGGAAGCCCTGAATACACCATCGAGGATGCCGAGCGCGCCGACCGCGGCACCGACATCATCATGCACATCTCCGACGACTGCAAAGAGTTTCTCGAGGAAAGCCGCATACAGTCGCTCCTAACCAAATACTGCCACTTCCTGCCTGTCAGCGTGGCATTTGGCAAGAAGAAGGAATGGAAGGACGGCAAGCAGGTGGAGACAGCTGAAGACAACATCATCAACGATACCGCCCCGCTGTGGACGAAGAAACCAGCCGACCTGAAAGACGAGGACTACAAGAAGTTCTATCGTGAACTCTACCCAATGAGCGACGAGCCACTCTTCTGGATTCACCTCAACGTCGATTTCCCATTCAACCTCACCGGCGTGCTCTACTTTCCGAAAGTGAAGAAAAGCATCGAACTGCAGAAAAACAAGATACAACTCTACTGCAATCAGGTGTTCGTGACCGACAGCGTGGAAGGCATCGTGCCCGACTTCCTCACACTGCTTCACGGCGTAATCGACTCGCCCGACATACCACTGAACGTAAGCCGCAGCTACCTGCAAAGCGACTCCAACGTAAAGAAGATATCGACCTACATCACCAAGAAAGTGGCCGACCGCCTGCAGTCAATCTTCAAGAACGACCGCAAAGAGTTTGAGCAGAAGTGGGACGACATCAAGATATTCATCCACTACGGAATGCTGACCGAGACCGACTACTACGACAAGGCAAAGAACTATGCCCTGCTGAAAGACACCGAGGGCAAATACTTCACCTACGAAGAGTATCAAACCCTCATCAAGGACAGCCAGACCGACAAAGACGGCACACTCATCTACCTCTACGCCCAAGACCGCGATGCACAATATGCCTACATCGAGGCCGCACAGCAAAAAGGCTACAACGTGCTGATGATGGACGGCGAACTCGATGCAGCAATGCTCGGCCTGCTCGAAGAGAAGAACGAGAAGACCCGTTTCGTACGAGTCGATTCCGACACAATCGACCGAATCATACGCAAGGACGACACAGCCGACCAGACTGCACAGGCAGGCATCCTGGCCGACATCTTCTCCACCCAGCTGCCAAAGATGGAAAAGACCGAGTTCCACGTTGAGTCGCAGGCAATGGGCGAAAAGTCGGCACCAATCGTCATCACCCAGAGCGAATACATGCGACGCATGAAAGACATGGCCCGCCTGCAGCAAGGCATGGCATTCTATGGCGAAATGCCCGACATGATGAACCTCGTGGTCAACACCGACCACCCACTCATCAAGACCATCAGCCAGCAAGGCGAAGAGGCCACAGCCGAGGCACTCAAACCAATAGAAGCAGAAATAAAAGGCCTCACCGCACGCCGCGACGCCATCAACCAGTCGAACAAAGACAAGAAGTGGGACGAGATATCACAAGAAAGCAAAGACGAACTGAGCAAGACCGAGAAAGACATCGAAGCACAGCAAGCCAAGAAGAGCGCAGTGATATCCGAATATGCAAAGGACAACAAGGTTGTACATCAACTCATAGACCTCGCACTGCTGCAAAACGGACTGCTCCGCGGCGAGGCACTC
The DNA here is from genome assembly GCA_946187025.1 of uncultured Prevotellaceae bacterium. GTDB lineage: Bacteria > Bacteroidota > Bacteroidia > Bacteroidales > Bacteroidaceae > Colivivens. The sequence continues at coordinate 3,449 of CAMHPM010000133.1, read as the reverse complement.
ACCAACTTCGTACGTCGCAGCATCGAGCTGATAAACTAAACACATCAGCCATCCACAACCTGCAAACCAAAGCCCCCGCAAACAAATTGCGAGGGCTTTTTCCATTTTTTTAAGGATTTCCTTCTCTATTTAAGGAAAAAACACTAAATTTGCACGCTATTTTGTGCAGCAGCCTCAATAAGCACGTTGCACCACGACAAAGAACGATAACTAAAAAACAAATAACAAAAATGGCTAAAAACAAGAACAACAGAGTATCCGACAAAGCAATCGGACTCGACGTACAGCTCAACAAATCAGAAGCATTCATCGAGAAAAACTGGAAAGTAATCGTAGCTGTGCTGGCAGCAATCATCGTAGTCGTTGCCGGTATTTTCATCTATCGTCACCACATGAGCAACAAAACCGACGAAGCAAACCAGGCAATCGCAAAAAGCCAGGCTGCATTTGGCATGGAACAATACGAGCAGGCTCTCAACGGTGACGGAGTGGCAGAAAAAGGATTCCTCAAAATCATCGACGAATACAGCGGAACAAAAACAGCCAATCTGGCACGTGCATACGCAGGTATATGCTATGCAAACCTCGACCGCACAGAAGAAGCAATCAAGATGCTTGAAAGCTTCGACCCACAGGACGACCAGATTATATCGCCATCAGCCATCGCCGCACTCGGCAACTGCTACGTAAAGAACGGTGACACAGAAAAAGGTGCTGAAACCCTTGTGAAAGCAGCCAAGCGTGCAAGCAACGACGCCGTAAGTCCAATATTCCTGCTTCAGGCCGGACAACTCTACGAAAGCCTCGACAAGGCCGACAAAGCCCTCGACCTCTACAAAGAGATTAAGGACAAATATTTCCGCTCACCACTTGCAAGCGATATTGACAAATACATCGAGCGCGCCACAAAATAGCACCAACTAAATAGTGCTATGAGGCTACACCCCATCAATGCACAGATTCACAGTTAGTGCCCCGAGGTTCCACCTCGAGAAAAAAACACCACCAAAAGCAAATGGCAACACGCAACCACAACCTTTCTGACTACGATATCAACTCCGTTCCGCCTGCACAAGGCATGAAAGTTGGTATCGTAGTCAGCGAATGGAACGACAATGTGACCGGAGCACTCCTACACGGAGCAGTAACAACACTGCAGAAACACGGAGTAGCACCCGACGACATACACGTTGAGACAGTACCAGGCAGCTTCGAACTAATACACGGTTCGCAACTCATGGCAAAGACAGATGTCGATGCAGTGATAGCAATAGGATGTGTAATCCGAGGCGACACACCACACTTCGACTACATCTGCCAAGGAACGACACAAGGCCTGGCACACCTCAATGCAACTGGCAACAAGCCCATCATCTACGGACTCATAACAACAAACGACATGCAACAAGCACTGAATGTGCCGTTACGGCAATAAAGATGATTGCGCTATCAAGAACGTTAAGAAAATAATAAGAAGCATTATCGGAGGCATACTACTCATGTACGTATGCCTCATAATGTTACTCAACATACCATTCATCCAAAAAAGCATTGGAAGTTGGGTTGCTGATGCTTTGTCAGAACAGACACAGAGCAATGTCAGAATCGGCAACATCGACCTCGGACTTCTAAACCACATCATCATCGACGATTTTGCAATCGACGACCAGCAAAACCAACCACTAATCAAAGCCGACCGCCTTGCAACAAAAATTGAAATTCTGCCATTGTTGCAAGGAAAGATAAGCATTTCAAGCACACAGATTTTCGGGCTAAAAGCACAAATCAACCGTGCCACACCCGATGCTCCAACCAACATACAGTTTCTTGCCGATATACTCTCGCCCGAAAACGACGACAAAGAGAGTAAACCTATCGACTTGAGACTTGGCACTTTCGTGCTCCGAAGAGGACATATCACCTACGATGTAAAAAGCGAACCAAGCAAAACAGGATTCGACACCAACCATCTCGACATCGACAACATCGATGCCACGTTGTCGCTCAAGGCATTCACCACCGACTGTATAGACCTGACAATACGCAGGTTGAACCTTTGCGAACTCAACAGCAACATAAACATAAAAAACATACAGGCACGACTTGCAGCCAATCCGACCACGGCGCAAGTAACAAACCTTTGCATCCAGGCCCTGCAATCGGAGATAAACATCGACACATTGAATGCAAGTTTTCCTACCTATAAACAAGACAAAGCATTTGAATTCAGTGCGCCATCTGTCACTGCCGACATCTTGCCAGCCGGTTTAGCTCCAATCTTGCCACAAGCAATCAACGCTACCACCCCACTCCACCTCAAAGCACAGATGAACGGAACAAGCGAAACAATTTACATCAATCAGCTCGATATCGTGGCTAATGATGGTTCTATAGCCATGACAACCAGCGGCGATATACAAAACTGGCAAGAAAACAATCCCGACATCTTACTTACAACCGACATCAATCTCGACAACCAAGGCAAAAAAATGTGTATGAGCATCATTGCCCCAGGCAAGGAAGTGCCTGAAATACTTAAGAGACTGGGTGAAATGGAATATGCCGGACAAATAAGTAAATATGGCAGCCAAATAGCGACAAACGGCCAGCTCACTACCGATGCAGGCAATGCAGACATCGACATCACAGCCGACGGGAAAGACATATCGGTAGAATTTGATTCGGAAGCATTGAATCTTGCCCTGCTCACATCAAACTCCGACTTAGGACATGCCAACATCCAATTCGACTTCGATGGCAACATACAACATGAGCGACCTGAAGGCAGGCTCAGTGCCATCATTAAGAATCTGGAATACAAAGGCCAGAAATACGCCGAACTGACGGTATCGGCCAGTCGTGAGAACAACCTCACAAAAGCAAATGCACAAATAACCGACCCATTAATCAACGCCCTGCTTGATGCCACATACACAGAATCCAACTCACATCTCGAGGGAAATGCCACCATCAACGACCTGAATCCTCATGCAATGAACCTCACCGAGCAATTTGCCGACGAGACATTCGACATGAATATTGCTGCAGATATCCACGGTACCGACATCAACAAAATCATTGGTCAACTTAATATTTCCGACCTGAACATACATTCAGCAGAGCAAACACAGACACTCAACTCGCTGACACTTAACATCCAACAGGCAGAAAAGGAGAAACAAATAGCTCTGCACACCGACTTTGCCGATGCAACCCTCAGCGGAGACATCCAGATTGACGGTATCATAGACGCATTCAAGAATCAAGCAGCACGACATCTTCCTGCACTTATTCCATTTAAGGGAAACAACACAAACCGTTTCGACTTCGATGTGAGCATAAACGAATCCGACTTCATCAAGCATTTCATAACGACTAATTACAAGTTTGAGCAGCCTATCCATGCATCGGGACATATCGATGCACTGGCAGACAACATGCAAGTGTCT
>CAMHPM010000132.1 GCA_946187025.1 uncultured Prevotellaceae bacterium | reverse complement strand
TTCCATTCCTTTCTATTCCTTGAAACTGAAGCAAGTGAAACTTGCGAAAGTTGAAATCATTATTGTCAATAGCTGTCATTCAGTGATGTTCCTGAAGTTTCTTATAGGTGGCAGCTCTCGCTGGTGCCGCTCTGCTATCTCATAGCTGATGTCCTGGCTGCGCAACTGGTCGAGGAAGGCATCGAGGTAGGCATCGGTTGCTAACTGATGCATGAAACTGATGCAGAATTTTCCGTTTACGGCACTAATCTCGCTTGTTACGATATTCGGTGAATCGGCCTCGGTGCGCAAATCGAGCACATAGCGTTCGGCGGCTCCCAGGTTTGCTTTGCCCACATAGCTCAGTGTACACGAACCCATCTGGCGTGCCATGTCGTTCACTCGTGCCAAGGCTTGGTATCGGGCTTCGAGTGTGGGCAGTTGCTCCAAGGAGTCTATCCACTGCTTTTTTTGCCAGAAGTAGGCCTGAATGTTGTCGGCACAGGTCTGACATGCAACCAAAGCGCGGAACCGGGCTATCTGTTCCTCCATGCTCTTATCCTGCAACTCTTTGCTCAGGGGGAGAAAGAGTCCTCCCACCAATGAATGATGGGTAAGCGGCACATTCAGTGCCTTGCGCATGTTGACCGGCACGGTTATGACAGGAACCGCCGTTGCGCTGTCGGGATGCAGGCAGGCGATGGCTTGTGCCATGAGCAACGAGAGCCACACGGTGGGTGTGCCGTGGCACGAACGCACACGGTGCATCACCTGCTCTTCGTCGGCAAGTATGTGGATGGATTCTGACGTCTCTGCCATAGGAGCCACTGTGCAGGTCGCCAGGTTGATGGCCGGGGGCGGTGGTGGCACTGGCTGCGGACTTAGGTTGTGGGGCATTTCCAGTGTGGCGGGGTCTGTCATTTCCGCCGGGTCTATCTCATCACCTGCAATCCATACGCCCTCGCGACTGAGGTTGCTGTCGTATCGACGACGACAGTATTCGTAGAGCAACGTACGGAGCACGCGATAAGCACCCTCGCCGTCGATGATGGCATGAAAGAAATCGAAGGCTATGCAGTCGTCCCACCATGCAAAGGCCATGAGATGCTGGTTGGCTTCACTGCCCAACAACTCTACAGGCTTACGCCGTGCAGTCACCACCCAAGGTAGTGGATTGTCGTCGAATTCTGCCACTTCATGGCCGTCGGCATTGCGGAATGTCTTGAGGCTGACACACAGGTAGGGGTATCGAAGGCGGGTGGCATCGACTGCCTCGCGCAGCATCTGTCCGTCCACTTTGCCATCCATGTGCATTGTGAGCCTCACCGTCATCGGCCATTCTGTGCTGGCACGATAGAGGTAGAAGCGTTCGTTGTCAAGTTGTCTCATCTTTGTTTGATTCTGCTCTCGCTACTCAATCAACTCAAAGTGCTGGTAGTCCTTGCATGAGGTCCAGTCGCCGCCCCACTCAAATCCTGCTTCGGTGAAAAGTCGGAAGCAGAGGTCGTCGTGGTCGATTTTGTAGGGGAAGTCCCATGTGCGGTCGCAATACTTCCCGGCAGTGGCTGGCTGGATGAAGCGTGTGCCGTCGGTGCGATCCTTGTAGTATGGGTTGTAGAGGGTGTTGATGTCTATGGCCAGTCCGCGTGCATGTTTCGACAACTTGGTCGAACCGGCAATGGCCCTGTAGCAGAAGCACGACGAGTTGTTGTCGCGCATCTGTGTCTCGTCGTCGGCATCATACACATCGGGCAGCAACATACGCTGTATGGGATATTTTGCATCGAAGAGCTGACGCATGATTTGTGCCACGCGGTCGGCAATGGCCTTGTTGCAAATCATCTCGCCCACATGCATCTGGTTGTCGTAGTCCCAGTGCAAGGCACGTATGTGGCGCAGGTCGTCGCGACCGATATATGGATTATCCTTGTAGGTCTTGCCCTGCATACGCTCCCACACACGGTCGGGTATTGGTTCGGCTGCAAAGCACTTGTCGATGCCTCCGAATGCCTCCACTTCTTTGTCGCTAACTATACGTCCTGCCTGCCACTCGGTGAGCACGCGTGTGTCGGCCGTGAACACGAAGTCGGTCTTCTCCACCCCGCTGCCATATATGGTGCGGAAGTCGTCGCGCATCGAGATGACGTGATAGCCGGCTTCGCGCCACTGGGTGGCGAGTGTCAGTGCCTTGTCGCGGTTGGCATGATCGCGCACGTCGTCGTCGGCTATGAGCATGAATGCAGCCGAGCGGTATCGTGGGTTGCTCAGGCAGTAGTTGTGCATGGCTGCGTCGCCGCCGCTGTTGCCGAACGAGAGTACCGGCACCTTGCCTATCTCCTGACTTATCTGCAACACCTTGTTGGTCTTGAGGTTCTTGATGATGAGCTCGTCGGTACGTATGAGGTCTTCCTCCTTGCCCATGGTGTAGTTCACTCCGGCTTCGGTGCCCTGGCTGGTTGACATCATCTTCACGTCCATACCAATCACGCGGTTGGGTTCGATACCGATGGCATCGACCAGTGCGCGGCAGATGAAGCGGTCGGAACCCGACACGACATAATAGGTGAATCCGTTTGCCTTCAGATAGTCGAATACTTGCAGCATCGGTTTGTAGAAACTCTGGCTGTAGGTCATGCCGCTGAATCCGTTGGCCCTGTGAGCTGCATATGCCTTCACGTAGGCGTCAAACTCGGCTATGGTCATGCCGGCGTATGCCTTGGCTGCCGCCTGTGCATGTTTCACGTCGAAATGTGATGGCAGTGCCTTGCCATACCTCACGAAGTCGCGAATCTCCTGTGCCGTCTCCTTCACGTCGGCCGGGGCGATGTCGCGATACGACTCGTCGTCGAGCACACGATACTCCAGCAGGTTGTACTCGAAATACGTAGGATAGAGTTCGCCCACGAATGTGCCGTCCATATCGAACGTCGCGATGCGGTCCTCGGTCTTGATGTAGTTGGCCGATGCAGGATCTGTCACATCCTCCACATATTCCTTCAACGCACTCAGGGCCTCACACGAGTTCCACAGAGTGAAATAATCGTTTGCAGGCGTGGCAGTTCCGCCATCGTCCTTGCCGCAACTGCTCGTCACACACGCGAATACCACAAGAAGTGGGATTAAAAGTCTTTTTACCATCATTTTATTTACTATTTACGGATTTACTATTTAAAGCCCCCTCCCTGCTCCCCCAAGGGGGAGTGATTCCATCCGGATGGACTCTCCCACCTGAAAGGGGGAGTACCCGCAGGGGGAGGGGGTCTTCTCCCCCGGATGGTATCCTCTCCCCTTTGGGGAGATAAGAGAGAGGTTTATTCCCTCACGAAGCAGGCTACGAGTCCGTAGGTGATGGTTGGCCGTATCCATATTTCCGTGAGCAGATAGTCGGTATATTCGTTTATCGGCTCCAGATAGATGTCGTAGTTGTAGAGAGCGGCAATGAGCATGTCGATGATGCAGATGGCCCAGAGGTTGCGCTTGGTGTAGCTCTTCCAGTCTTTGCGGGCATAGAAGTAGGTAAGCATACAAAGCAGCAAGACCGACAATGTGAGACATGCCAGGTGGAGGGCATAGTTGGCCAATGGCGGTGCGAAGAGGATGTCGCGCAGCAAGACCGTCATGCCGACAGCCACCGAACACCAGTAGTTGAACCTCCGGCTGTCCAGTCCACCCCCGAAGAAGTACGTCCATATCATCACCAGGCAGGCGATGTAACACATGTTGAGTACCAGTTCGGGCCATGCTTCGCGCAGTCCGAAATGACCGACGGCATACAGCATCACGCCGACCGACACCGTACCGCCCAAGGCCGTTACGATGATGTCGAAAATCTTGCTCCCTTTCTTGAATCTTGTCTGCATAAAACCTGTTGTCTTTCGTTTAGAAGTAACCTCTCCCCCGCTCCCTCAAGGCCCCCCTCTTATCCCCCCAGGAGGGGGGGAGGATGCCATCCGGATGGACTCTCCCACCTGAAAGGGGGAGTACCCGCAGGGGGAGGGGGTCTTCTCCCCGGATGGCATCCTCTCCTTCATCCCCCCGAGGGAGAGGGGGAGATAAGAGAGGGGTTTCACTTCTCCTACGGGCTGGTCGCTATGGATTTATTTGCTTAGTACCTCGGTGATTTGCGGCACAATCTGCTTGCGCGAGAGGTTGTCGGTGGTGTAGCACACACCGGTGCGCAACGACGGGCCGAATATGGATTCGGCCATCGACTGGGTTCCCTCGCCGTAGTATATGAAATAGGTGCCGTCGCTGATGTATGGGTGTACGTCGCTGTCGTCGCCGGTGTTTTTCACCTTGTTGTCAATCTTGGCAACCACCATATGGAGTCCCTTCAGTTGCATCACTTGTGGCATCGCTGCCAACATGCGGTCGATGAACGCATCCATGTCGGCCTGCTTACATTCAAGACTTCCGAAACCGAGACGGATACCGCCGATTTCGTAGTCTTTGTAGTCGGACAGGAATATCTCGGTGTCGGTCATGCCTGTATAGTCGCTGGCAGCATTGTTCATGTATTGGTCGAGATGTGCAACCGAGTCGGGGCTGATGCCCAGCTGGGCGGTGAGGGCGAGCAGTGCCACGGTGTCGATGCGGGCGGTGGTGGCCTTCGTCAGGTTGCGTGTGTCGCTGATGATGCCTGCCAGCATGATGCGGGCAGTGGTATCATCGATTTCGATGCCCTGCTCTGTGAACATCTCATATATGATGGTGTTGGTAGAACCTATCATCTCGCGACGCACGAATGGTATGCCGCTGTCGCTGATATCGCCTTCCACGTGGTGATCTATCTTCTGCAGGATGACGGCCTCGCGTGCGCCATCGACGCATTGGGCATAGTCGGTGTGGTCGGTCAGTATGAGGCGCGTGAACGGCTGTACGCTGGGTTTCAGTTCGGGCAGCTGAAATCCGAATACGCCGGCGATATAGGCAGTCTCGCGGTTCATCTGGCTCGATACTTTGGCCTTGCAGTTGTAGCCCATCTTGCGCATGAGGGTGGCGTACGACAGTGCCGAGGCGACGGCATCGACGTCGGGCGTCTTGTGGCCATATATGTAGCAGGTGTCGGTGCCCCAATTCAGTGACTGTAACAGCGTTGCGAACTCCGTCTTCGGGCTGGGCTGGGGCATGGGGCTGTCATCGTCGTTCTTGCTGCATGAGGTGGTGAACAGCATTGCGACCACCACTGCAAAACATGCCTTTAGTAATCGGGCTTTTCTTGTCTGTCTCATTATTCCGTGTATGTTATATGTTTGTCTGTCGGGTCATCCATCCTTGCGGACCCGACCAGGGTGCAAAGTTACGCAAAAATAAGCAAACCGACAAGCACGCGCCTGTTTTTTAACAATAATCAGGCCGCCGGTTTGCCGCGACCAGTCCAAAAACCCCTGGACTGGCTCACGTTTTGTTTATGAGAGTGAGCAGGAAAGAGAATGGGGATAGGGCGAAAGAGATAGCAAAGCAAGAAGCAAGAAAGATACAAAAGA
>CAMHPM010000131.1 GCA_946187025.1 uncultured Prevotellaceae bacterium | reverse complement strand
TTAGCAGCCTGGAACACTTTGCGCATATCGCGGGTGAGGCTGATGTTATACTCTTCGTAAACAGCTTCGAGTTCGGTGTGGAATCCACGTATCACCATGTCCTTGAAGCGGTCGGACTGTATCTTTGCCCAGTTTTCCACTTCGTTCGATGGTATGTCCTCGGTATAGCAAGTCACATCCTCGCTTGTGTATGCATTGGTTCCGATTGAACCTATCGACGACATAAGCTTGTCGTATTCGTTTGCAATAGAATATTTCGATGCTTCGTGCGATATGCTGTCGATGGTGTGATAGATAGCTTTACGTTCGTCGGGGTCGGTCTTTGTGCGATATACTTCGTAGAGATTCTCGATTTCATCGAGCAAAGGAGCCTCTTTTTCGTAATCGCTGGTACCAAACGATGTAGTGCCTTTGAACATGAGGTGTTCGAGGTAGTGGGCAAGTCCGGTATTCTCACTCGGGTCGTTCTTTCCACCTACACGCACTGCTATATATGTTTGGATGCGTGGCTGGTCTTTGTTGACCGACAGATAAATCGTGAGTCCGTTGTCGAGTGTGTAGATGCGCGATTGCATCGGGTCGCCCTCGACCGACTCGTACTTGTGAGACTGCTGGCACGACGCAAGCAGCAGTGCACAGATGGCAATAAGAATAAGTCTTGTTTTCATGATCACTGTTTTTTATTGTTTTAATTACTTTACTTTCTCGAGAAAATCCTTGAGCTGGGTTTCATCTACGTCGCCCATTGCAAACTCACGCTCGGCATCGCGACGTATCATTTCGAGCCACTCGTCGTATGCTTCGAGGTATTCTGGAGTCTTGGCCGGCGAGTATAGGTATTTGTTGTGGCGAGCCTGTGTCGTGAGGTTATCGACTATTTCGTCGGTAGTGGTCACTTCGCCCTCATTTATATCAGATATGAGCATGTCGATGTTTTTCTTTGGAGTGAGCATTCCGCAAAGGTCGAGCCACTCGTCGGTCGGCAGGTCGGCAGTGTAGAGTCTGAGAGCCAGGTCGTAGTATTTTATTCCGTCGATCAAAGCCTTGTACTTGATATAACAGCCCTCAAATCGGTATTCGTCGGCATCGAGCCCTTGCTGTTCGAGCAGCGATTGCAGGATTTCCTTGCCAGCGATGACAAATTGTATGATATATGGATTAGGGAAGTCGAAGTCGATGATGTCGCGTCGTGCCGATTCCGGTCGTCCGTCGCGCTTTGGCCATTTGTTGATATCGCGCCATGTGCCTACAGTCTTCAGGTTGATTCCCGGCACGATGTATGTCTTTTCGCCGGTTGCCAACACGTATGAGAACGGCAGGTTCTGCAGGCGTGGATGTGTGGTGAGCTTGCCCATCACCATCGAGAACACGCCGATATGTGCCGGCCAGAGTATGTGACTGCCCGATGCAGTCTTTGAACCACGCTCGAGCACACCCCAGTGTATCGGACCCATCTTGTAGGCATGGTTGCTCTGGTTGGTGCCTGAACCTGCATTGTAGAACGAGAACTGTCCGCCGATGAGGAGCGTGGATTTATGGTGTGAGCAGGAGAACGGACCGCACAATGCAGCACACGACTCGCCGTTGTCCATATATGCATTGGCAAAGAAGAGCGATGCCTCTGACGAGAATCCTTTACCGATATGTACCGATTCGCCCACGAACGAGTCGCTCACCTTTGCACCGGTGGTGACAGTAGCACCTTTGGCCACGACAGAGTTTTCGATAATCACGTCGGGGCCGATGAATGTAGGAGCGTCGCTGCTGCTGAGCAGTGTTACGTTGCTCAAGTGTGTTGAACCTTGTATTTCGCAGAACGGACAGATGTAGGCATTCGATATCTCACCCGTGCCTACGATTCTGCATCCCTGCCCTATTTCGCCACGTGTGAACTCTGGACGTGCGGCAATCTCGTTGAGTATCAGCGTACGCACCTCGGGATAGTGCATCATGAGCCATGCCACCTGAGCTGTGAGTTTATCGTAGATGACCACATTGCCGTCGCCACCCTCGTTGAGTACCGATATGACCGTTCCGTTACCAAACGTCGGTGTGCCGGTGGTACTGATGATACCAGCGCCTGCTATGTAGCAACAGTTGCCAATATTGGTATTTGCTATATATCCGCTTATGTTTTCGATGAAGCAGTTATCGCCTATGCTTACATCCTTCAGGGTCACGTTGCGGATGGCACAGCGGCGCTCAAATCCTTCTTCCACACCAATGGTGCCTGTCAAAGCACCAATCTCTATACTGCCATAGAAGTTTACGTTAGTGAGTGAGTCGGCAATGAATCCGTCGGATACTGCAATCTGGCTCCAGTCCTCTGCGCTGCAGTTGCGCTCCTTGAGCACTGCGATTTCATGTGGGGTTAATGGTCTCATAGTTTTATCTGTTTTGTGTGTTTGTATTCACTAATATAAAAAGTCGTTGTATGGATATTTCTGCACATGGAGCTGGCGCACTTTCTTGTAGAGCAACTCCTTCAGCTCGGGCAGGTTGGTACCATGTGTGGCCGAGATGAAGAAGCAGTCGTCGCCCATACGTGCCATCCATGTCTGCATCAAGTCGTCGAGCGATATGTTTTCGCGAGTCTTGGGGGTGAGGTCGTCGGGATCTTTCTCTACCCAGGTATATGCATCGATTTTGTTGAACACGATGATAGTTGGTTTGTCGGCCGATTGCAGGTCGGCCAGGGTCTTGTTCACCACGTTTATCTGTTCTTCAAAATCGGGATGTGATATATCAACCAGATGTACAAGCATGTCGGCTTCGCGCACCTCGTCGAGTGTCGATTTGAACGAATCGACAAGGTCGGTAGGCAGTTTGCGTATAAACCCCACGGTGTCGCTCAGCAAGAACGGCAGGTTGTCGATTATCACCTTGCGTACCGTTGTGTCGAGCGTGGCAAAGAGTTTGTTTTCGGCAAACACCTCACTCTTCGACAGCAAGTTCATCAGAGTCGATTTGCCCACATTGGTATATCCCACGAGTGCCACCCTTATGAGTCGTCCGCGGTTTTTGCGCTGTGTGGTTTTCTGCGTATCTATTTCCTTGAGCCTTTGCTTGAGCAGCGACATGCGGTTCCTGATGATACGTTGGTCCATCTCGAGCTGAGTTTCACCAGGACCGCGCAGACCCACACTACCACCACGCTGGCGTTCGAGGTGAGTCCACAAGCGGGTAAGTCGCGGCAACATATATTTATATTGAGCCAGCTCCACCTGAGTCTTGGCCGTGGCTGTCTGGGCACGCATGGCAAAGATGTCGAGAATGAGCGATGTGCGGTCCAATATCTTCACCTGCAACTCCTTCTCTATGTTGCGTATCTGTTTCGCACTCAGTTCGTCGTCGAAAATCACCATACCCACCTCGCGTTCGGCATCTTCCTCCTCTTTTATATATTGTTTTATCTCCTCCAACTTACCAGTACCAATATACGTCACACTGCTCGGGCCGTTCACCTTCTGCGTGAACCGCTTCACAACACGTGCCCCGGCCGTATCGGCCAGAAATTCCAACTCGTCGAGATATTCACGAGTCTTACGTTCGTTCTGATATGGAGTGATGAGGCCCACTATCACGGCTGTCTCCACTTTGGCCTCGCTGATAACAAATTCCTTCATCTATACTTTTAACTCTTAATCAACTAAAGAACCTTAGATTATCAATTTGAACAACATTCTCTTTAACCATATATTTCCACGTGCAAATTTACGCAAAAAGTTTCTGACAACATGCATTGCATTCACTTTTTTTTCAGTTACACCTGAAATAACTGAAGTTTCGCATGTCAGTTTCTCCAAATGCCGTCTCCTCCTGCCGCGGAGAGCAGGAGGATATGACGGCGAGAAAAACAATTACTATATATGTACGTATGAGGTACCTCATGATTGTGATTATCTGTTTCAGTTTGTTTTCATTTTAAGAGCGGATTTCCCCGATGAAATGGCCGGTTTGTATATCTACACACTCACTTCACCAGCACTTTTCTGCCGCCAATGATATGTATTCCCTTTGTCGGTCGGCTGGTGCGCTGGCCCTGCAGGTTGTAGATTGATTTGCCTTTGGCCGTTTCGTCGCCAGCAATATTGTTCACATCGTCGGCAATCACGTATGTACCGTCGGCCACGCTCTCAGGAGTGATGTAGGGATAGAATGGCATATCTCGGAAACGGGTCGAGCCTTCATACTCTTCATCGTTCTCCAGTCCTTCGCGCGGTGCTATATACACCACTTTGCCATTTTGAATGAAGCAGTTGAGGTTGTGGCGGTTGAAGTATATCGTACCTTCTGGATATGAGTGATATGCTAAGCCGAATGGAGGGTTCTCTGTATTGATTCCTCCTATGCCATCGATGAATACTTCATTTTCATGATTATTGGTTTTAAACCGATATGTTGTCTTATATCGAGTGCTACCATCGGCCACTGTCACAAGTTCCTTTGATACCACTGGAAATGCATCGCATTTTGGATCAGATTTGTCAAAGACGAAGACAGAATCACCACAATCCAAACTAAAATCGAACAAAAGGCTTTCATATATTTTTGGTATACCTGTTGTGTGTTTTATAAAATCAGCTGTGTTTTTTGAATATTTTGGTATTCCCGCATATTGATACCCATATACGTAATAACCCTCTTCTCTGCATATATCCCAATTATATGGATTAGTAGCTCCAAAATAAAATACTTTCGGAGATAGTTGTTTGCCATCCATATCTAATGCTTCACACATGATACGCCGCATAACAATACCATCGTATAACAGTGTATCACCTATAAAAAAGCGCAGGAAACAATCTTGTCTGTAGGTTATTAAGAAATTCGCACACCATTTATATACTTCATTACCGAATGATACTTGATTTAGACAAACCTCGGGTACATCCTCTGCTTTGTGAGCTTGAACATAGTACACCCAAATAGGATTTCCATCTAGAATAGAATGATGTTCAACCTGAGCAAACGAAGACGTCGCCTGTACCAACGATGTTGTTGCAAGGATCAAAATAAATAATAATTTCTTCATAATTCTTTTTTGTTTAATTGTTAATAATAAAGGTGTTCAAGAGCGGATTTCCCCGATGAAATGGCCGGTTTGGGATAAGCTACTTGCACGTTGTAGTCGTGAGTCATGGCGGAGAAGAACCGGCATGGCCTATGCTACATAATGTGTACTTTCTGGCTTTCAGTTATTCGGCCACCTACGCCATCGAGAGTGAGGAGTCGGTAATCCACCTCTCCACCCTGCCACACGGAGTGTATGTGCTCTCGTTCGAAGTGGATGTTCCTCATTTATGATTGTGCATTTGTTGGTTAAACATATTATCTTAATGATATTTTATATTGTAATTAATATTTTCCAATTGTTCAAGTGTAAGAATATATCTTTTGTCAAATTTAATACTATCAGTATTTTCATTTATTAATGTAGTCTCAAACGTGTGTCGTTTTAATACTACAACATGCAAGATGTTGTCATGTTCTGATACAAAATGTATGGATCTAGTTTC
>CAMHPM010000130.1 GCA_946187025.1 uncultured Prevotellaceae bacterium | reverse complement strand
CGTTCACCTCGTGGCAGTATTCGCGCTTCACGTCGGTGCCGAGTTCCTTCATGAGTTCCTTCTGGAGCTGGCACTGTGGCTTGATTGCCTCGTGGGCCACCTTGAGTGCTTCGAGCAGTTCCTGTTCGCTCACTTCCTTCATCTCGCCTTCCACCATCATGATGTTCTCCTCGGTGGCACCCACCATGAGGTCCATGTCGGCTTCCTTCAGCTGCTGGAATGTAGGGTTGATGACAAACTCGCCGTTCACGCGAGCCACTCTGACTTCAGAGATAGGACCCTCGAACGGGATATCTGAACATGCAAGAGCTGCCGATGCAGCAAATCCTGCAAGTGCGTCTGGCATATCTACTCCGTCGGCAGAGAAAAGGATTACGTTAACATACACCTCTGCATGATAGTTGCTTGGGAACAGAGGACGGAGTGCACGGTCAACAAGTCGGCAAGTGAGGATTTCCTCATCGCTTGGCTTGCCTTCACGGCGTGTAAAACCTCCAGGGAAGCGGCCGTTTGCCGCATATTTCTCACGATACTCTACCTGGAGTGGCATAAAATCTGTTCCTGGTACGGCATCTTTGGCTGCACAAACAGTGGCCAGGAGCATAGTGTTGCCCATGCGGAGCATCACGGAACCATCGGCTTGTTTGGCGAGCTTTCCTGTCTCAATGCTGATTTCGCGTCCGTCAGGCAATGAGACTGTCTTTGTAATTACGTTCATTTTAATAAAATTATATAACACTTAAAAAATTCGTGCAAAGATACATAATAATTGACAATTGACAATTGACAATTGAAGATTATTTGGTTTTCGAGCATTTTTTTCGGCTCTCAGACACCCGATTTCATGTTTTATCACTAATTTTGCAGTCGCAAACAAAGTTGTTGCTAATAAATACATACGACATGAACAAAACAAACATAACCGCACTCATCTCGGCTCTCACCCTCGCATTTACCGCTTGCGAGAGGGGTCCGCAGTTTCACGTAGAAGGCACCATAAGCGAAGCTGCCGACTCAATGCTTTACCTTGAGGCCATGACCCTCGATGGCATACAGCGTATCGACTCGACACGCATGAAGGCCGACGGCCGATTCAGTTTCAGCGCAGCAGCCCCAGCCAATCCCGAATTCTATGCACTACGTATAGGCAGCCGCCGCATCAACTTCTCGATAGATTCGACCGAGACAGTGAGTTTCACTGCCTCCCTGCCTACCATGGCCACTGAATATACTGTAGAGGGTTCGTACAACAGTCAGAAAATAAAGGAGATAGCACTGCAGCAAATGCGTCTGCAATCTCAGATGATAGCCCTTGAGCGCAACAAATCGATGTATCCCGGCGACGTAGTTGACAGCATCAATGCGTTGATTACAGCATACAAGGAGCGTATGAAGACCGATTACATTTACAACGAACCGATGCAGGCCTACGCATACTATGCTGTGTGTCAGTCGGTTTCCGACCTCGACAACATATATCAGCTGTTCAATCCGCTCACCAATCGCGACGATGTGAAATGCTATGCAGCCGTAGCTACAGCATGGGACGGCCTCTACCCCGATGCCGACCGCACGAAGCAGATATGCAACATGGCCATTCGTGGAATGAGCAACACCCAACCTGCGACCGAGCGTGTAGTGACTATAGCCGATTCACTTATTACAGAAACAACAATAATAGATGTATCGCTGCCCGACATAAACGGCAACATACACAACCTTTCATCCCTGAAAGGCAAGGTTGTGATGTTGGATTTCACGTTATATGGAGCAGAACGCTCAGCCGAGCGCACACGATTGATGCGTGACCTTTATGATAAATATAAGGATAAAGGATTTGAGATTTACCAGGTGTCGCTCGACGACGACACCCACTTCTGGAAGTTCTCGTGCGAGAACCTGCCATGGATTTGTGTTCATGAGACCAACGGCGATGCAGTCAGAGACTATCGTGTGGATGCCCTGCCTGCTTTCTTCCTCATCGACCGCAGCAATTCGCTCGTGATGCGCAACACCATGATAACGACATCGCTCGAAGACGAGATACTGAAACTGCTGTAGCCGTCGTTATTCTACGAACTCGTCGTTATACCATTCGCCTTCATACACCTCACCGTCGATGGTGGTGAGCTTGCCGAATCCGTTGCGCATGTCGTTACGCCAGTTGCCTTCGTATTTGTTGCCGTTCTCCCATGTGTAGGTGCCATAGCCTTCAGCACTGCCACGATGGAAGGAACCATTATACACGCTGCCGCTCGAATAGTAGTACGTACCTTTACCTTCGCTCTTTCCGTTTGCCCACTGGCCTACATACCTGTCTCCATTCGGGTATTCCATAGTACCCTCGCCATGTGGTTTGCCACGATGGAAATCGCCGGTGTATTTCTCAGCAAACTCGTTGATTGCAACGCCTTTACCTTCGAGCCACCCATCGGTGAATGTACCCTCTTTGAGCGAACCGTCGGGTGCGAGGTATTTACCTTTGCCATTTGGATGTCCGTTCTTGTATGTACCAACATAGTATGCACCGTTGGCCCAGGTGTAGCGTCCTTCGCCACATGGCACACTATCGCGGAACGTACCTTCAAACTTATTGCCGTCGGCCCATTTATATGTACCCTCACCGTTTGGTTTGTCGTCGGCCCATTCTCCCTCATAGCTGTTGCCGTCGGCCCAGGTCATTGTTCCGGTACCGACTCTCTGTCCCGACTTCCAGTCGCCTGTATATACACTACTGTCGGCCCACACGTAGGTTGCAAAGCCATCCTGCGGTTTCATGTTTGCATCGCCGCCACATGACATGAGCACGATCAGGGCGAGCAATGGTAGGTAGAAATGTTTCATGTTTGAGTGTGTTATATCAAAATCGGGTGCAAAGGTAAGAAATAATTGATAATTGACAATTGACAATTGATAATTATTTCGTAACTTTGCAGAAAAATATAATCACGAGTGGCACAAACAAAGAATACATACAGCAAACCTAAGTTTATAATATGCTTCGTGGCAGTGGTGGCATTGATGGCCGGCATAAGCCATATATTCAACCTCACACCGATCGACGAAGAACAACTACGGGCGAAGGCAGAGCAAGCCCGGCAGAAAGAGACAGCAGACCTGACAACGGAAGACACGGTAGTGGATGCCGGCTACACATCAGAAACAGAAGTGGAAGATGCAGAAGATATTGAAACCACGGAAGAAGAGGAAGAAGCAGATACCGACGAAGAAGTGACCGACAGTGTGGATATGGCCCTGCCCATGCCCGACACCACCGACATGGCGTCGATGTACGTGTCCAACAAAGTGTGGTCGTATCCGCTCTGTTTCCCCGACAGCAACTCGGTGCAACTGGCTGCAGCACGCCTAAACGGTGTGCCACCCATGCAGCGTCGCGGCGAGCTGACACAAATGGTGAACCAACAGCGGCTGTCGTGTATAAGCAGTTCGCCATATTATGTAATCGACGAACTCACTCATTCCATGCCATACCTCGTGCCGAAAGCTCAGATGTTGCTCAACACCATCGGAATCAATTTCGTCGATTCGCTGCAATCGAAAGGCATGGCCCTGCATCTGCCGATAGTCACATCCGTGTTGCGCACCAGCGACGACATACGCAGCCTGCAACATGGCAATGGCAACTCAGTGACCAACTCGTGCCATTGCTATGGCACCACCATCGACATCACCTACAACCGCTTCATGCCTCTTGCCGGACATACCCCGACACGCTACGACGACACGTTGAAAAAAGTGCTGGCCGAAGTGCTGTACGACCTGCGGGCACAAGGACGCTGCTATGTGAAATATGAACGCAGGCAGGCATGTTTCCACCTCACCGTAATATAATTATGCGATACTTCATCTATTTGTCATACGACATACAGGCGCGGCTCGCCCACTGCCTGTCGCTGCTCATGGGACGTGAGACAGAGGTGATAGGTGCCGGACGCACCGATGCCGGCGTCCATGCCCGCCTGATGGTTGCCCACTTCGATGCCGAAACCAGCAGGACCGACCTTGCAGCCAAGCTCAACCGCATGTTGCCGCCCGACATCGTCGTACACCGTGTGGTGCCGGTAAGAGCCGATGCACACGCACGCTTCTCGGCCACGGCACGCACATACCAGTATCACATAATCACAAAGCGCAACCCCTTCCTGCGACACTACGCCTACCACTACACACTTCCACTCAACTTCGAACTGATGAACGAAGCGGCATCACGATTGTTCGACTACACCGACTTCACAAGTTTCTCCAAGCTGCATACCGACGTGAAGACCAACAACTGCCGCATCATGCAACGCGAAGGCGAGGAATGGGTGTTCACCATTCAGGCCGACCGATTCCTGCGCAACATGGTGAGAGCCGTTGTCGGCACATTGCTCGATGTGGGGCGCGGGGCAATCGGCATCGTCGACTTCTGCCGCATCATCGAACGCAAAGACCGCTGTGCAGCAGGAACCAGCGTGCCAGGCAACGCACTGTTCCTTACCGACATTCAATATCCTGAGGATATATTCGACAAATAAGCACAACACCTTATTATATATACACGCGTGCGAGCAAGGACCTGACGGCCCTGCCCGGGCGGAAACAACAGCCGCGAAGCCACTTTTCAGAGAGTGCGCACTCGCGAGGCCGAGACTGCGCACTCAAAGGGTCACGACTGCGCACTCGCAAACCCGAGAGTGCGCACTCATTTTGCACTCCATACACACGCTTTTCGTGCTACATAAAACTTTTTTTGCATAAAAAAGCAAAAAAAACCTTGTGTGCGAGTACAACGTATTAAAAAATGTTATAACTTTGCACCGGTTTTAGAAAGCAAATGATTGTTTAACACATTAAAAACAAAAGAAAATGAAGAAGATTTTGTTTGCTGCTGTTGCAGTTGTGGCTGTTTCTTTCGCTTCTTGCGGTGGAAACGCTCAGACTACTGAAGAATGTGACTCTACTGTATGCTGCGAAGCTACTGAAGAAGTTGTAGAAGAAGTAGTTGAGGATACTGCTACTGTTGACACCCTCGCAGAAGAGGTTGTTGAAGAAGTTGTAGCTGAATAATCGACACAACCACGCACAACGAATCGCAATTAGGCCCAAGGCCTGACTGAGAGAATTGAAACCTGGAGACCCACAGTCTTTCAGGTTTTTTTTATTTATGACCGGACTCTACCTGCACATACCGTTCTGCAAGTCGCGCTGCATCTACTGCGACTTCTTCTCGACCACACGTCTCGACCGACGCGAGGCATATACCGCTGCACTCTGCCAAGAGCTGCACGACCGGCGCACCGACGACACCATCAGGACCATATACATAGGCGGAGGCACACCAAGCCAGCTCACCACAGAACAAATAGCCGCCATAGCAGGAACGATAAACAGCAACTACGACATTGCACACGATGCAGAACAGACCATCGAGGCAAACCCGTCGGACATCACCCTACCCTACGCCACACACCTACGCTCGCTCGGCTTCAACCGCATAAGCCTCGGCATCCAGACATTCGACGACACACTGCTCAGCCTCATCGGCCGACGCCACGACACAACAACCGCACTGAAAG
>CAMHPM010000129.1 GCA_946187025.1 uncultured Prevotellaceae bacterium | reverse complement strand
CACTGGCAACTCAGCCACAGGGAACACCGACACATGCCCTACTTCATAACAATTGCAAGCTACATTGCATGTGTGCTCATCTTCATGCAGATAAATACAGCCTTGTTCATGCGTGGCATGATTCTTGCCATGCTTGTCATTGGCCTTGTATGCGCCCTGGTCAATGCATGGTGGAAAGTTAGTACCCACATGGCAGGTATGGGCGGACTCTTTGGCACAGTCATCGCATTCAGTTATCTTTTCTTCTTTAATCCGTTGATGCCAATGTGCGGCATACTGATAATGTCGGGCATCATGGGAACATGTCGCATGATACTGCGCCAGCATACACTTTCGCAAGTCATCGTCGGCTTCCTCATCGGGATGACATGCGCGCTCACATTTATCCTGTTCGTATGGATTTAGAAGATACAAATGAGACAATAATAAAAAAACGCACATAAATCGTAAATAAGATTATGGTATCAATCATCATGGGCAGTCAGTCAGACATGCCAGTAATGGAGAAAGCTGCAAACTATCTCCAAGAACAAGGAATAGCCTACGAAGTGAATGTGATGTCGGCTCATCGCAATCCCGAGCAGGTGGCAGAATATGCCAAGACAGCAAAAGAACGTGGCGTGAAAGTGATAATTGCAGGAGCCGGTATGGCCGCTGCCCTGCCTGGAGTCATCGCATCCTACACCACCCTGCCTGTCATCGGTGTTCCAATCAAATCGGGAGCCCTGCAAGGCATCGATGCCCTGCTGGCCATCGTACAGATGCCACCGGGAGTGCCAGTTGCCACAATGGCCATCGACGGAGCAAAGAATGCGGCAGTGTTTGCACAAAAAATTCTGAGCCTATGAGACGCCCAACTGTAGAAGTGCGTGTAGGTAAAGTGCCTATGGGAGGCAACAACCCCATACGTGTGCAATCGATGACCACAGCTCCCACGACCGACACCGAAGCATGTGTTGAGCAAATCAAGCGCATAGTCGATGCCGGTGGCGAATACGTACGTCTCACCACCCAGGGCATTCGCGAGGCTGAAAACCTGAAAAACATACGCGAGGCACTGCTACGCGACGGCTACGACGTTCCCCTCATTGCCGACGTACACTTCAATGCCAATGTGGCCGATGTAGCTGCACTATATGCTGACAAGGTACGTATCAACCCAGGCAACTATGTTGACCCGGCACGCAAATTCCGCAAGATTGACTACACCGACGAGGAATATGCAGCAGAACTACAAAAGATAGAAGAACGGTTTGTTCCATTCCTCAACATCTGCCGCGAGCACCACACTGCCATCCGCCTCGGCGTAAACCATGGTTCACTTTCCGACCGTATCATGAGTCGCTATGGCGATACACCCGAAGGCATGGTTGAGAGCTGTATGGAGTTCTTGCGTATCTGTGTCAAGCAACAATTCGACCAAGTGGTGATATCCATTAAGGCCAGCAATCCCGACGTAATGACCCGCACCGTACGCCTCATGGCCAGCACCATGGACAAGGAAGACATGCACTTCCCGCTTCATCTCGGAGTAACCGAGGCAGGCGAAGGTGAAGACGGACGACTGAAGAGCGCGGTAGGTATAGGTGCATTGCTGCTCGACGGGCTTGGCGACACCATACGTGTGAGCCTGAGCGAAGCACCAGAGAAGGAGATTCCTGTTGCCTACGGCATATTGCAGGCAACACGCTCACGCATCACCAAGACCGAATACATCAGCTGCCCCGGATGCGGACGCACCATGTACGACCTCGAGCAGACCATTGCCCGTGTAAAAGCTGCCACGTCGCATCTCACAGGCCTTAAGATTGCCATCATGGGATGTATCGTAAACGGTCCTGGCGAAATGGCTGATGCCGACTACGGCTATGTAGGAGCAGGACGTGGACGCATAAGCCTCTACCGCGGAAAGGAATGTGTGGAAATGAACATCCCCGAAGCAGAGGCCGTAGATAAATTGCTGGAAATAATCGACAGAGACAGGAAGTAAAGACAGCCTCTATCTCATGAACCTTATCACATTGCTTCACAAATTAGGCCCCTACGTCCGACCATATCGTTGGCTCGTAGTGGCCACTTTGGTTTTGACACTAATCGGAGCACTCATATCACAAGTGAATGCCATTGTACTTGACCGCACTGTCGATGCCATCAATGAGCTGGTCGTCCCAGAGGGGTTTGATTGGGATGAGGCAGCCCATATCTTGATGATCATCAGCATCATCTTATTAGGTAAAGAACTAATAGCCGCCGGCATCCGTTTTGCCCAAAACTATTATGGTGAGCGGATGCGCATACTCGTGAGCAAAGATCTGTCACAAGCCGTTATCGACCGCATACTGACATATCGAATGGCATTCTTCACCCGCGAAGGCAATGAGACTGGCAAAATACAGACACGGATAGATCAAGGTGTGGGCAGTCTGTCAACCACCGTTCAGAGCGTATTTATCGATCTCCTACCACTATTCACCAGCGCTGTTCTCGCCCTGATTCTTATGTTTGCCGCCAACATCTATGTAGGGTTCACAGCTTTGTTCATTGTCCCGCTCTACATTTTGCTCACCATACGTCAGGCTCGCCGTCTAAAAGGTTGGCGCAGCAACATGCGACGATATCGTGAGCAGAAGTCGAGCGGAATAGTCGGAATCATAGAAAGCATGAATGTCATCAAGTCGTTCAACCGTCAGCAGGTAGAAGCAGACAAGCAATGGGATATTCAGACACAGTTTACCGACAATCAAATGTTGGTGCGCAAGACTTCGTTCTACTTCGACGGCATGAAGAGTTTCGTTCAGCAGGTAGGCACCGTTCTCATTATTATCCTTACAGCTTACCTAGTGCTTATCCAATATCCAGGAATGACGATTGGTAAAATTATGTATCACGTCATGCTCTTTGCCAATGTTACAGCTCCCATCACACAACTTCAGCGCATATTCGACACTCTAAACGATGCCCTCATATATGCCGAAGGGTTCTTTGACTTGCTTGATTCCGATTCTGATATCGAGCCGTCAGGAACCTACAGTCCCTCTACCATTAATGGTGATATCGAAATTCATAATGTTGACTTCACCTATCCGAATGGCACCAAAGCCCTTCACAACATCAACATGCACATCAAGAGCGGCCGCATCACTGCCCTTGTAGGCTTGTCGGGTGCAGGAAAAACAACTATTGTCAACCTGCTTGACAAATTCTACACGCCCGACAGCGGCACAATCACCATAGATGGGCATCCGCTCAACGAATACGACACCAAGACGCTGCGCAACAATATCGGCCTCGTACTACAGAAAAACCACATATTCGACGGCACCATTGAAGAGAATATTCTCTACGGCAGGCCTACCGCCAGTCATGACGAAGTAGTAGATGCAGCACGCCGTGCGTGTATCTACGACCAAATTATGTCGATGCCAAAGGGATTTATGAGTTCGGCTACAGCCTTATCAGGCGGTCAGCAACAACGCATTGCAATAGCTCGTATGTTTTTGAAAAATCCTCCAATAATCATACTTGACGAACCCACTGCAAGCCTTGATGCCGTAGCCACCGAACAAATCAAAGCCAGTATCGATGCCATCAAGACCGGACGCACCGTAATAATTATCAGTCACAACATAAGTCAGATTATTGATTCAGATATAGTATATGCCCTTCGCGACGGACGGGTAGAACAATCGGGACCGCCTGATCAGCTCTACCATCAGGGTGGTATATATAAAGACATTGTCGATGCATCGGCGCGAAGCCTTAACATCGACAAATTGTCGAAACTGACAAAATGAGATGGAACAACGGTGAGCACTCAGATTATAGGGATGCTCTCACCATTGATTTTGCGGAAGAGGTCGAGCGCATAGACGTCGGTCATGCCCGAAATGTAGTCGAGAACGGCCATCAGACGTGTGTAGGGGTCGGATGCACGAACATCGTATTGGGTGGATACACGTCGGAGCAAAAGCTTGGAGTATGCACCTTCGGGATTCATGGCAGCAGTAGTGAAAAGGTCGATAAGTGTGCTGATGATTTTATGTCCGGCGAGTTCTATATCAAGCACATCGCGGTTGATGTATATTCGCTCATACGAAACCGCTTCACATGCACGGTAGGCATCGCCTATCCGTCCTTCCAGATTCTTGATGAGCGAGCCCTCGAACGTGCCTGCAAGGATGCTTTCCTCATTTTCGACAAATGTATGCACACATGCCGACTCAAGCGCGCCGATACAACATGAGCGCAGATAGACAACCTGTTCGTTGGGATCGGTCACACTGTCGAGTACACGCTTTATTTTTTCCTGACGCTCGGGGTCGAAATAGTTGAGAAGCAACGAACGGGTTTCGTCGGTGGAAAGTATCTTGAGCTTATGAGCATCTTCTATATCCATTATCTCATAGCATATATCGTCGGCAGCCTCGACAAGATACACGAGTGGATAGCGTGAGTAGCTACCGTCGGCATGTTGTGTTATGCCCAGTTCCTCTGCTATCTTTTCATATACAGATATTTCGCTTTGGAAGAATCCGAACTTCTGTTTTTTACCTGCCAAGGTTGCAGGGAACGGATATTTCACGATTGATGCCAAGGTGGAGTATGTCATTACGAACCCTCCGGGACGTCTTCCCAGAAACTGATGTGTGAGCAGTCGGAAAGCGTTTGCATTGCCTTCGTAGTGGGTTAGGTCTTGCCATTGTTCGCTGTTGACCATCGGCTGGTATCGCTGTCCGTTGCCCTCACGGAAAAAGGAAGCGATGGCGCGCTCGCCGGAATGTCCGAACGGTGGGTTTCCCATGTCGTGGGCCAGACAGGCAGCACTCACGATTGAGCCACATTCACCCAGATGGCTGTCGCGCAATTCCGGATGTCGTTCGATGAGTCGGCGCGAGGTGTCGTCGCCCAACGAGCGACCTACACTTGCCACTTCAAGGCTGTGGGTCAAGCGGTTGTGGACGAATATACTGCCAGGCAGCGGAAAGACTTGGGTTTTGTTTTGCAGACGGCGGAAGGGTGCAGAGAAGATGAGGCGGTCGTAGTCGCGATGAAACTCGGTACGATCGTCTTTTTTTTGATAGTGAAGGTCTTCCTGGCCCAGTCGCTTGTTTGATATGAGTTGATTCCAGTTCATTACTTACTCTTCATGTTAATAGTCGGGAGAGATATTCTCTGTTGCGAATGCAAAGGTAGCTGTTTTAAGTGAAAAGTGAAAAGTGAAAAATGAAAAGTTGTCATAACATATGTGAAATAGCGTGTATATATACACATTTTTCACTTTTCACTTTTCACTTTTCACTTAAAATAACTACCTTTGCAGCATAAAGAAACAGGAAACAATGTTTCCCCGACAAATATTGTCTCATATTATGAAAGTAGAAATCATCAATCGTTCGCGCCACCAGTTGCCAGCCTACGAAACATCACAGTCGGCAGGAATGGATTTACGTGCCAACATATCGGAACCCGTAAGTATAGAACCCATGGGCCGTGCCCTTATCCCCACAGGCTTGTTCATTGCCCTGCCCGAAGGCTACGAAGCCCAAGTGCGCCCACGTAGCGGATTGGCTCTGAAACATGGTGTCACAGTGCTCAACTCGCCCGGCACCATTGATACCGACTATC
>CAMHPM010000128.1 GCA_946187025.1 uncultured Prevotellaceae bacterium | reverse complement strand
CGCCACGTCCGGCACCGCCGCCACAGCCTTCTCAAAGCTATTCATACTCGCCATCCTTACACTCCTTTCTGTCTCTGCATTTGCACAGCTCACAGGCTCGGGCTATTACCGTGTCCGTAACTACGGAACGGGTTGCTATGTATGGGTGTGCGACAATACCGGAAGCATCAATTATGCTGCAACCTCGGCCGATATGGGTGCCATGCAACTGTGGAAAGGGCTCGACAAGGCTATTTCCGAACCTGCGTCGGTGCTTTATTTCGACAACAAAGGTGGCAATAAATGGGATGTCCGCGCACAATCCACCGGTATCTACAAAATCATTCATCACTATGTAGATATTACTTCGACGGGAACGAGTGATGGCCTCACATTCTACCAACTCAGTGCAACCGAGGCCGGAATGACCCTCTATCTGTCGGATGTAGGCGGATGGGGTGGTGACTACAATGTGCTCGGTACAAACGGAAAGGGAGCAACACGTCGGTGGATAGTCGAGCCAATCGATGCTTCGACCGACAGCTACTTCGGTGTGCAGCCATCAATCACTGTTGGCGGCAAACATTATGCTCCATTCTATGCAGAATTCCCGTTCTCGTTTGCATCGGCAGGCATGAAGGCATACGTGGTTTCTAAAATCGACGGCAACATAGCTGTGATGAAGGAAATCACATCAAGTGTCATTCCTGGAGCCACACCTGTACTTATCGAGTGCTCGTCGGCAGATAAGTCCGACAACCGCCTGAACCTGCTTACGACTTCGTCGGCCTCTGTCAGTGGCAACTTGCTCAAGGGAGTATATTTCTGTAATGAGTTCCGTGAGAAGTCGAAGGATGCCATAAAGGCATTTGATGCACAAACCATGCGTGTATGGAATGTCAATGCCGATGGTAAGTTGGTGCTTAACACCGCTACCGACCGCCTCCATGTCAATTGGTGGGGCGACGACGGCAACCGCTATCTGCTGGCAAACCAATCCTATCTTCCTGTATCGGCAGGCACAGCTGATGAGCTTGTGCTGATGACTGAAGAGGAATATAATAACCGTGAGATTCCTGCAACATCGATATCGCTCAGTGCCACACAGCTTAATGTAGTGATTGGTGCACAGCCGTCACAACTTGTCGCAACGGTGGTACCAGCCAATGCAACGAACAAAACTGTTGCATGGAGTTCGTCGGACGAATCTGTGGCCAGTGTTGACCAGAACGGACTTGTCACGTTCAAGTCGGTTGGCAAGGCTGTTATCACAGCTATGGCTCAGGATGGCAGCGGGGTCAAGGCTACATGTAGTGTCGAGGTGTCTCCGGTTCTGGTAAGTAAGCTGACGCTTAATGTGACCGAGCTTGAACTTAACATCAACGAGAAATCAACACTCACTGCAACGATTGAGCCTACAACGGCCACCGTTAAGTTGCTGACGTGGACATCGTCGGACACTTCGGTTGCTACGGTCGATGCAAATGGTGTCGTTACGGCTGTCGCTCCTGGTAGTGCTGTCATCACAGCAAAGGCTACCGATGCGTCGGGCGTTGCTGCCACATGTGCCGTCACGGTGCTCAAACCGTTGGAGCCTGAGGATGTGAGTCAGGATGGCGTAATCGATACTCTTGATGTACTAGGTGAATATCAGTATATCATGGAAGGGTCGGGCAGTGTTGTCAGTTTGCAGTATGATGTGAATCGTGACGGCAAA
Organism: uncultured Prevotellaceae bacterium; assembly: GCA_946187025.1. Classification (GTDB taxonomy): domain Bacteria; phylum Bacteroidota; class Bacteroidia; order Bacteroidales; family Bacteroidaceae; genus Colivivens. The sequence continues at coordinate 3,932 of CAMHPM010000128.1, read as the reverse complement.
GCCGATACTCAGGATGTGCTGCAGATTTATGAATACATGGAAGAGCATTAATGACACCGACAAGTATCGCAAACACTGCCAAGCATTAAATAACACTGCCAAGCATTGCAAACACTGACAAGTGTTAAATACAAATAATGCTGATATATCAACAGCGGCTGCTTACAAAACTGTAAACAGCCGCTGTCGTTTTGTGATGATGGTTGATGGCTGGCTCTATTCGTTCCGGATGCTATCCTTATTCGTTTCGGATGCTATCCTTATTCGTTCCGGATGCTATCCTTATTCGTTTCGGATGCTATCTCTATTCGTGCCGGGCTTCTTGTCTATATTTGTGCCGATTATGGCGCAAGCTGTGGCCTGTCATCAGTTATCCTGCATGTATTTATATACTTGCAGTACGTCCTGAGTATCTACAACTCCGTCTTGGTTCACGTCTTGTGTTGTAGGTGCATCTCCGTCAGAGTCTTGCATGAAGTTGTAGATTGTCAGCACGTCTTGCGTGTCGATTGCTCCGTCGTGGTTCACGTCTTCCACGTCGTAGATGTCGAATGATACTTCGCCTTCAGCTATTGTCACGCCTACTGCCGGTATGTCTTTCGAGAGTGTTATGACGTAGTTCTGGTCGATGGTGTAGCTGGTCAGTGGAGTCCAGTTGGTGAATCCCTCTTTGCGTGCGGCTATGCAGATGCGGTATTCTCCGTCTTCCACCGTTTCGGGCACATCGCCTTCGAATGTGAGGTATTTCGGCGTGAGCGTAATCATAAATGCTTGTAAGTTGTTTTCCTTCGGTGTATTGCCGAACACTTCTACTATGTTGCCGTCGTTGTCGATGAGTGCCATCGAATATTCTCCGCTGAAGACTATTCCGTCGATATTCACTGGTTGGTCGATACGTATGCTTATGTGTCGTCCTTTGGTTTCCGACTTGTTTACTGTCAGTTGTGTGATGGATAGTTTCGAATTGTACGATTTCGGTACGTAGGCATCGTCTATTTTTATGATACCGCCAGTGATGTTTATAGGTATGTAATAGTCGATGTCTAATTTTGTGATAGTGAACTGCTCGGTGTGTTCATACATCTTTATGCGTCCCCAGTTGTCGTAGTTGGTTTGGCGTGCAACGGCAATGATTCGGTAGTTGCCGTCGTCGAGCGAGTCGGTCAGTGTGCTGGTTATGCTTACCGGTTGTGAGTGTATGTATGAGTATGCCAGTTTGTCGATGGTGTAGCTGCCGGCGAGTATGCTCAGTATCGAGTCGTTGTCGTTGGCTATGGCCAGTGCTATTTCGCCTTGGAATGTCTTGGCATCGAGGTTGAGCAGGTTGCTCAGGGTAATCGAGATGGTGGTGTCGTTATATGTCAGTGGGTTCACCATCATGGCGTCCATCTGTATCTTTGGTGTGTATGCCACGTCGGTCTTGTCGGTGATTGTCATGTCGTATTCGCTTCCGAAATATACCACACCTTCAATTGAGTCGGTTTCCGACTCCTTGGCAACGATTCTTATGTTGTAAACACCGAGCTCAAGGTCGGTCGGAATTGTTGCTGGTATGTTGTAGTTGCGCATGTAGTGTTCTTTCAGCGACACGTCGGTCTTGCCCACCAGTGTCTCCGTGCCGTTGGCATCGACCAGGTATGCATACAACATGCCGTCGAAGTCGCCCAGTTTCGAACTTACGAGGTCCTTGATGGCAATTGGTATGGTGTTGTCGATGTTGGGGTTGACGTTGCGCATGGCAGGTGCCATCGATGTGGCTTGCAGGAATGCGCCGCAGTCGCGTTTCCCGTTTTCGGGTTGGAGGTAGAGCAGTATCTTGCTCTTTTGGTTGTATTCCATATCCACAAACCTGTAGTTGCCGTCGTTGTATCCGGCCCATCCCCAGTTCACGTGGTAGAACGGCTGCTCATTGTCGTCGGCTTTCATTCCGTCGATCACGAATGCATGTCCGGCTCCACGTTCATTGCTTGCTCCGCAGGCTACGGGCCTGCCTTCGAGTATTTCGTTTTGCAGCAGCTGCTCGAAGTCGGAACTGCCGATCATTTTGCTGTCAACAATAGTGATGTCGCGGTCGTAGCCGAAATAGCTGTTCATGGCTTGTGGCACCGATTCGAGCGATGCACCGCTTTCCTGAATCATGTAGTCCATGCCCACTGTCGCTCCACATGCCAGCATCAGTGTTGCAACGGCCTGTGCCTCTTCGTCGGTGTATCCGTCGCGGTAGTTGTTGCGCATGTTTGTCCAGTCAAACGGCATGGTGTCGAAATCGACGTTGACGTCCAGTCCTGTCCTGCGGGTGGTGTAGCTCACATATCCTGTTCCGGTTGCGGGATATTGGTAGAAATTCATGATTTGTGCCATCATCGTAGCCACACATCCGGTCAGCGTGTGTATGCCGTCGATTTCCGGGCACATGAGGTTGAACGGTGCGGTTTGTGTCCATTCGGTTTTGAGCAGGTAGGGCACTTCTATGTCTGTCGCTCCTGCTTTCCGTCTTGTCGTGGTCGTGATGGCGCCTGCATCGCTTGCGGTGTGTTGCAGCGAGTTGGCCATGTTGACGTAGTTTTGCAGAAACCATCGTGTCTGCGGGGCCATGTGCTCCATGTCAAACTGCTGTTCGTCGGAGTAGGCCAGCACGGCAGGCATACGCTCGTCGCCCGACACGATAACGAAACAACGGCTCTGAGGATAGTTGAACACATAGAATGCTTCGGGTGCGCCTGCTGCTGATGCCTTGGCCTGGATGTGTGATGCCGACAGGGCAGTGGCTCGCTCGCGAGGTGGGGCCAACCGCCGGCCGCTACGCGACGGACGTTTCTGCATATATTCTTGCGCGATTGTTTGTGCCTCGCTCACTGTGCGTTGCTGTCCGTGGACTATCATGCTTGTGACCAGGAGTGTGGCCGCAATGGCTGCTCGTGTGATGTGTATTCTTGCTCCCATTTTAAGTAAGGTTTGATTATTTTGCCGCTAATTTACGAAAAATAAATGCAAGCATACAACATTTATGCGAAAAAAATCATTTTTACCCCGTGTTTTATCGCTTGTCACTGTGCTATTGTCCCCTTTGGCCCTGTTGCCGGGCAGCAACATCACTCCCGTCGCAACCATTTCTCAGCCTGTCGTTTTCTTTACCTCATATTGCATTTTTCCGCGAGTGCGCACTCGCAGTCATACCACATATTAACTTTCGCAAGTCGAACACCTAAAAACACCCCGTAAATTAAGAAGGCAGGAGCCCCCTACGGTAATAATAACCAGCCTGAAATCGATTGCTTTTTTGCTATCTATGCATACAAATACACAAAAGTTTCAAGAAAAGTTTTGTCAGTTAACGGAATGTTCGTACCTTTGTAAGTCGAAACCAAATGCAATGAAAGTTGCTGAATATAACATAACGTAATCATATGAAAGCTGAAATCTCCGTTTTGCTCGTCTGTGTATCTATGCTCTCACTTCCTGCTGTGGCACAAGAAGAGTCAGAAGAATCGGGTGGGGGACTGCTCCGCCGTGTTGACAAGATGATGAGCGAGGCGAACACTCATGGTGTTGATACCAACTACATACAGAGTCCCAAGGAACCTTGGCAGGTAAGTGTGAAGAGCCGTGTGGCACAGACCGACCTCCAGATGCACTCCACCATCGACGGCGGAGCTGTATATGGCCCGATATTGGAAGGTACCGGCATCAGTTTGGTCGGTCCCTTGCTGGTAAAACCACGGGTGATGACTCCTATATCGAGTTCTATCGGTGTTAAGGTAGGTTATCGGGGTCTGAGTGCAAGTTATATGTTCCCTCTCGGTGGCGACAAGGGCCGCAGCCTTTCTTTACGAAGCATCGGCCGCTTCCACAGCATCCATCTGCGATGGCATCAATTTGAAGAGAAATCGCCCGAAGTGCCGGGTACACTCAATATGCAAGGACTGCCGGCC
>CAMHPM010000127.1 GCA_946187025.1 uncultured Prevotellaceae bacterium | reverse complement strand
CAGCAGTCATAGCCAGACGTGAGTCAGAGTCGATGTTGATCTTGCAGACAGCGCTGCGTGATGCTTCGCGGAGTTGCTCTTCTGGAATACCGATAGCTGCCTCGAGGTGACCACCATACTTGTTGATAGTGTTGACTTCTTCCATAGGAACTGAAGATGAGCCGTGGAGCACGATGGGGAATCCAGGGAGTTTCTTCTCGATTTCGTGCAGGATGTCGAATGCCAATGGAGGTGGAACCAATACGCCGTTGACCAGTGTGCACTGCTCTGGAGTGAACTTGTGTGCTCCGTGGCTTGTACCGATAGAGATGGCCAGCGAGTCGCAGCCTGTGCGGGTAGCGAAGTCGATTACTTCCTCTGGCTTTGTGTAGTGGCTTTCTGCTGATGAAACCTCATCCTCAACACCGGCCAGTACACCGAGTTCTGCTTCTACTGTAACGTCAAACTGATGTGCATAATCCACAACTTTCTTTGCCAGGGCGATGTTCTCTTCGTAAGGGAGAGACGAACCGTCGATCATGACTGATGAGAAACCATTGTCGATACAATCCTTGCAGAGTTCGAATGTATCACCGTGGTCGAGGTGGAGCACTATTTCTGGATGCTCGCATCCCAGCTCCTTGGCATATTCCACTGCACCCTTGGCCAGGTTGCGGAGGATTGTGCCGTTTGCATAGTTGCGTGCGCCCTTTGATACCTGCATGATAACAGGCGATTTTGTCTCGACAGCAGCCATTACGATGGCCTGCATCTGTTCCATTGTGTTGAAGTTGAAGGCAGGAATAGCATATCCGCCGGCAATTGCTCTCTTGAACATCTCGCGGGTATTCACGAGACCTAGTTCTTTGTAACTTACCATAATTTATTTTAATTAATAATTCGCTTAGTTGGTGCAAAGGTAGAAAATAATCGACAATTGACAACCCTCGAATGGTAATTATTTCATATCTTTGCAAAAAAAATGAACGCTACAGACCGTTATATATTGCTTTTTGTAATCTCCACTTTGCTTGTGGTGTGTGGATGTGAGAAAGCTGATGTGGCTGGCGAGGAAGAGCCGGCACCGTCGGTTCCGTCTGTTGTAGTCCCCGATACGGTGGTCCGCCACAGTGGCGAACGCGACGGGTCGGCAGACGCACCGTTCACAGCTGGCGACCTTGCTGCCGGCAGCCTCGGACTTTATGTCAGAGGTGCCGATGTTGAGCTTGACGACAAGTGGGTTGTGGGTTATGTGGTTGGTTACGTAGGAGGCACCAACATCCGTGACGTGGTGTTTGATGCAGGCGAGGTGGAGTCGAACATTGTGTTGGCCGACAGCCCTGAAGAGACACGTGCGGAACACACTGTGCCGGTGCAGTTGCTCACAGCCAGCTCGTATGTGGCAACACGAAAGGCACTCAATCTCTGTGACAACCCGTGGCTGCTCGGATGTCGCGTGGCGGTGAAGGGTAGGGTGTGCCACTACATGAGCACGGTCGGAATGAAAAATACAATAAACTATAGATATGAAGAATAACAAGTTTCTTATTGCGTCGGCTGCTTCTGTGCTGCTGGTGCTCGTGTTTGCAGGATGTAAGTCAGTGTCGCATGTAGGCAGGAAGGCCGACCGCAGCATAGTGGTGCTCTACGAGAACGATGTGCATTGTGCCATCGACGGCTATGCGCTGCTGGCCGGATTGCGCGACCAGATAGCCGATACGGCATACGTGTCGGTGGTTTCCAACGGCGACTACCTGCAGGGAGCGTCGGCCGGAGCCATCTCGAAGGGCGGATACATCATCGACATAATGAACTCGGTGGGCTATGATGCCGTGACACTTGGCAACCACGAGTTCGACTACAAAACACCACGGATGCTCGAACTCATGCAGAAACTGTCGGCACCTGTTACTTGTGTAAACCTCTACGACACTAAGACCCGCCAGCGCGTATTCCTGCCTTCGGTCGTGAAACAATACGGCAAGCGTAGAATCGGATTCGTAGGAGCCGTGACACCCGCCACCATCAGCACCGAGCAATATGCGTTCTTCGACGACGCAGGCAATCAGCTTTACGAGCTGAAACCGACGGAGCTCAACAGACTCATTCAGCAGTCGGTTGACCAGTTGCGTCGCGAGGGAGTGGATTATGTGGTAGTCCTGTCACACTTGGGCGAGGCCGACAACGACCTGCATGTCAATTCGCACACCGTGATACAGGCAACCAACGGCATCGACGCATTGCTCGACGGACATACACATTCCACCATCCCGTGCGAACTTGTCGCCAACCGCGACGGACGCCAGGTGATAGTGAGCGAGACGGGTACGAAATTTGCTAACATCGGCAAACTGCTCATCACCCCCGACGGACACATATCCACACAACTCATACCCGCTGCCGAACTCACGGCAGTCAACAGCCGTGTGAAACACACCACCGACAGCATAAAGACCGAACTCGAACAAATCACCAACCGTGTGATATGCCAGAGCGATGCACCGCTCACCATTCTCGACGCCAACGGTCGGCAGGAAGTACGTTTTGACGAGACCAATGCCGGAGATATAGTGACCGATGCCTACCGCTATGTCACAGGTGCACAGATCGGCCTGAGCAACGGTGGCGGCATACGCACCAACCTGCCAGCCGGCCGGCTCACCTACGGCGACATGGTGAGCCTTCTGCCATTCGACAACAACGTCTGTATGGTCAAAATCACAGGTGCGCAACTCGTCGAACTGCTCACACGCGGCACACGCGACACCCCACGTGAAAACGGTGATTTCCCGCAATCGTCGGGAATCAGATTCACCGTCCACACATCCACTCACACCATTTCCGACCTCACTGTGCTCAACCCATCTACTGGACAGTACGAACCCGTGCAACCCGACAAGGTATATACACTTGCAACCATCGACTACTGTGTGACCGGAGGCGGATTCTTCGGAATACTGAAAAACAACAAGATACTCAAGGCAAACGTGGCAGCATACAGCGAAAGCCTCATCCGGTACGTCACCGAAAAACTCGAGGGACACATCGGTGCAGAGTATGCCAAACCACAGGGCCGTATCACCATCGTGGAATAAACACCTTAAAGGTATGGTCACCCAAGTCAGATTCGTACAGTTCCTGCAAATAGGGCACACCTATTATTATATATGCGACGACGGCCGTGTGCTCTCCACAAGCCGTCCCGACACCTCAATATCTACATGGAAGGAGATAGCCTCCTTCAACGGCAAAGGCTACAGACGAGTGCGCATAGCTCGTCAGAACTTCAAGGTGCACCGTCTTGTAGCCGAGAACTTCATCCCTAATCCCGAAAACCATCCATACGTCCTGCATATCGACGGCGACCGCACAAACAACCGCTACACCAACCTCCGCTGGGCAGCCACACAAAGCAACTACACCCGGCAGCCCGATCCATCACTCTTTGACTGACAACACCCAGTCGCCATGTGCACCATACGTTTTCACGACTGCGCACTCTCGGCCCTGCGACTGCGCACTCGCGACCCTGTGACTGCGCACTCGCGACCCTGTGACTGCGCACTCGCGGGCCCGCGAGTGCGCAGTCTCTTGAACGGGCTTATAGAGTGCGGTCAATGCAGGTCGTTTATGCGGAATCGCACGGCTTGTGGTGCTTGTCTGTGAAAAAAGTGGGGGCTGGCGTAAAAAAACGGGAATATGAATTGTCATATAGTAAAAACTTGTTAAGTTTGCATCTCTTGAGGCTGATGCTGGTGGTGCTTGCAGGAGTTGGATTCGTGTCCGGCTTTTGATTGCCATGGCAGGGTGTAAGCAGGCTTGCACTGATTATCCGGTCTTAGGAAAACGTTGGATTTATTATTTATTCGGAAGATGTTTGAACGCAAGAAAATAGAACACTTGTTTCGTCGTCACTATGCGGGGATGAAGCATTTGGCCATGACCCTCGTGGGCGATGACGACGATGCGGAGGATATAGTGCAGGATGTGTTTGCCCGGCTGATGGAGCTCGACGTCATGCCTGCTGCCGACAAAAGCGAGGCTTACCTCATGTCGGCTGTGCGCAACGGTTGTTATAACTTGATGCGTCGTGCCGGTGTGAAGGAGCAGGTGCGCAACCTGTGGCCCGTCGATGCCATCGATGGCGGCACGCTGAGCGAGTGGCAGGACGAATGTCTCGAAGCTATACAGATGTTTGTCGATTCGAGGCTGACGGAACCTCACCGGACTATTTTCCGTATGCGGTTTGACGACGACATGACGTTGAAGGAGATTGCCGCGAAGCTCGACATGAATATCAACACGGTGTATAAGTATCTGGTGCAAAGCATACAGAGGGTCAGAAATGAAGTGGGACCAAGGAAATCATAACCTTACAAAAACATATAAAGATGGAAACGAATGACAATATGCGCAAGTTGTTTGATATGCTCGACAACCCCGGGCAATATACCGACGACGAGATTCGCAGGATAATCGACAGCGACTCCGAGACGCGCGACATGTATGAAACGATGGTGATGATAAAACGTAGCAGCAGGAACCGGAGCAGGGTAGTGCCACAGGCCTCGCACCGCAAGTGGCAGGCGAAGCATGTTGCGGCACTTGTTGGACTGGTTTCGACGCTTGCTGTTGCTGCCGTGGTGGTGACACGCAGTTTGCATGGCGGTGAACCGGCCGAAGTGGCTGCCGTGATGGAAATGAATGATGGGCAACATACAGGAACGGCTGATACCATACGCACCGACACGACAGGTGTGGTGACGGTGACGTTCGACAACATTCCGCTCACAGCCATCGCACACGACATAGCCAAGTTTTACAATATGTCGCTGGTAGTGAGAAACGATCGTGCCGACAGCCTCAGGTTTTATTTCGTGTGGTATAAGGAGCAACCGCTGGGCAAGGTGGTGGAGAGCCTAAACCGGTTTGAGAGTGTAAACATGATTATCGACAACGACAGGCTGATAGTGGAATGAGACGCATAGTATTCTTTTGTGTGGCGTGTGTTGTTGCTGCAACGTTACATGCACAACACATAAGCCGCACCTACAACGATGTGTCGCTGGCCGATGCACTGCGACAGCTGAACGAGGAGTCGGACGAATATACAATAAACTTCCTCTACAACGAACTGGAAGATTTCCGAATAACAACCACCGTCAGGAACAAGCTGCTGCCCGAGGCCATTGAACAGATGATAGGGTTTTATCCTATCAACGTGAACATGATGACCGACGAGTCGGGCGAGGTGAAGGGCAAGCAACGTGTGCAGATATATGTGGAGTGCATACACAAGACCGAACGACGCCTCACTGGACGCATCGTCGATGAAGACGGAATGCCGGTAGCGTATGCCAACATAGCATTGCTCGACATCGCTGATTCGACAATCGTGACAGGAGGGGTGAGCAACGAAAGCGGACAGTTTGTGATACCATACGAGCGGGACAGTGTGGTTGCACGCATTTCGTGCATCGGCTATAAGACTCAGCAACGACTTTGCACCACACCGTCGCAGGGAGTCATCACACTCGAAGCAGCCGAATACATAATCGACGGAGTGGCAGTGAAAGCGCGTCATACGATAGTGCGCACCGACGACGGACATATCACCTACGACATCCCGGCGCTGCTCCAACTCATGCCGGCCGACAAT
>CAMHPM010000126.1 GCA_946187025.1 uncultured Prevotellaceae bacterium | reverse complement strand
TATATTCTCGATTATATATTATATATTATTCACGCCGTATGGCCTATTATATATTTTCGATTATATATTATATATTTTTCTACCACCTTCGTCCTCTTTCTACTATCTTCACCGGGGTTTCGGTGTCGGTTTGTGCGGCAGCCTTGCCATCGCGGCTCTTGGCATATCCGTAGTAGCCGTAGTTGTAGTCGGAGTAGATGTCGTAGCCGTAGTAGGTGGAGCGGTCGTAGCGGTTCCAGCCGTTGAAGTCGGCCAGTTTGAACAGCTTGAAGTTAGTGAATCCACCTTCCGAATTGCGTATGCGGCCGGTGAAGTAGTTGTAGTCCATGTAGTAGTCGTAGATGGCGCAGTCGAGCTGGTGGTCGTAGTTGTAGCTCATGTAGAGCACTCCGTTGGTCACCTGCCACACGAAGTAGTAGCTCTGCCAGCGGTATGGACCATAGCGGTAGAAGTCGATTTGCTCGCCGTGGCCACGTCGGCCGCCATCCCAATAGAATCGTATGTTGGAGTACTCGGCATCGTAGGTTGTGGTGTAGGCACGCCCATAGCGGTCGTATTCCTGGGCAATTGCATACATTCCGAAGTCGCCGGTCCATTCACCTTCGAGACGGATTGCTGTCTCTGTGTCTTCGTCGCAGGCCACAAACGACATGGTCAGCAACGCCAATAGTAGTGTAGTTATGCGTTTCATAAGCGTCGGTTTTTTGGTTTCGTGCCGCAAAGTTACGCTTTTTTATTCATACGACAGAGGGAAAATACATAAAAAGAATAGGATAAATCCGACGGACGGAGGGTATATGCCGACAATGTCATGTGACGGGCATAATTATGAGTGCGCAGTCGCGAGCCCGAGAGTGCGCAGTCGCGAGCCCGAGAGTGCGCAGTCACAGGCCCGAGAGTGCGCAGTCGCAGAGCCGAGAGTGCGCACTAAAAAAATGGCGGGCACACAACCACCTTGCCAGTGGTGTGTGCCCGCTATCCTGAAAATGCAGGAAATGCCGATAGTATGTATCCTGTCAGAGTTTCACTTTCACCGCACGTCCGTTGTACGACACAGTCTTCGCTGCAGTCTGTCCCGGAAGGGCTACACGGAATACTCGTTGGGTGAGCATCCCGTCGAACCGGCCGCTACATGCACCAATGGTGAGGGTGCGGCTGCGGTCGTCCCAGTGCATCGGTATGGTGGTGTAGCTGCCCTGCTCGTAGTTGTAGTTGTCGCCTTCGTCTTCGTAGAGTGTGAAGTCGCCGTCGGCACCTGGATATACACGCAGTTCGAGGTCGTCCCACGCACGCTGCTTGGCATATTGCACATCAGGGCCAATCGGCATGATGGAACCTGCACGTACGAAGAGCGGCACATCGGCCAGCCCTGTCTCGATGGTGACATTGGTTCCGCCATCGTAGGCTTTACCTGTTGCGAAATCATACCAGCGGGTGCCTGCAGGCAGGTATTTGGTTGTCTGTTTCTTCTCTGCGAAATTGGCAGTGGCACTGCGTCCGCGTTGCTCGCTGGTGTATTGAGCATTTACTATAGGTGCCACCAGCAGGTTGCGGCCGAACATGTACTCATTGTTTATGTCGAGGCACTTGGCATCGGCCGAGAAATCCATCATCAGCGCACGCATGAATGTGCCGCGGTTCTTGGTCACATCCCACGCTGTGGAATAGATATAAGGCAACATGCGGTAGCGCAGGCGTATGGTGCTGGCAATTGCATCATATACAGGCTCGCCGGCTTTGCCGAAGTAGTAGATTTCGCGATAGGTCTCGGTGCCGTGGCTACGCATCATCGGACAGAATGCGCCGAACTGCAACCAGCGCACATACAGCTCCTGGAACAGTGGGTTGCGTGCTCCGGTCGATGCATCTCCGTTGTTGTAGGCCGACGAGAAGAAGCCGCCTATGTCGCTGTTGAACATAGGGTTGCCGGTGAGCGAGAAGTTAAGTCCCATCGGTATCTGGTTGCGCAGGTTTTGCCATGTGGATTGCACGTCGCCCGTCCACACGTTGGATGCATAGCGTTGCTGTCCGGCAAAGCCCGAACGTGTGAGTATGAACACGCGCTTATCGCTCGATGCCTTGCGCTGATGCTCATATACGCCCTGTGTACAAAGCAATGGGAATGCGTTGCGGACACGGCGGTAGGTCGATGTGGCGTTGATGCCCGACGATGCCACGTCGAGTGGTGTCGGTTCGTCCAGGTCGGCCTCCTTGAAGCTGTGGTGGTCGGGGTCGGTCGAATCCATCCACCAGGTGTCGATGCCGAGGTTGAAGAGGCGTTGCAGGTTGTCCCAGTAGATGTCGCGTGCGTCGGTCACGTATGGCTTATACACACGCACACCGCTTGGGTAGTCCATGTTTGGCGGCCATGCGCTCAGTCCGCTCTGCGGCCATGTCTCGTAGTTGTAGAGCAATCCCTTTGGCTCCAACTGACGGTATCCCTTGGTATGCGGACCAAACGACTGCCAGATGCTGATGCTCATGTGAGCATTCTGACGGTGTACGTGGTCTATCATAGCCTTCGGATTAGAGAACTCGGGATTGAGGAACTCCATGGCATTCCACAGGTAGTTGGTGTCCCAGTACTGCCAGTCGAGGATGATACCGTCGAGCGGCACACCGAGCTGACGGTATTTATCGACCACCTCAGTCAGTTCGCGGCTGCTCTTGTAGCGTTCGCGGCTCTGCCAGTAGCCGTAGGCATAGAGCGGAATCATAGGCACGTCGCCTGTGAGTTCGCGTATGAGGGCCACAACTCCGTCGGCTGTCTCGCCATAGATGAAGTAGTAGTCGAGCAGTTCGCCCACCTCGCTGGTAAGCGTCATTCCGCCATCGTTCGGACGGTCGGTAAGCTGGGTTGGCGAGTAGTTGTCCCAGAACACAGCATAGCCCTTCTGACTGTGGAATATGTTCTGGAAGTCTTCGAGGTTGCTTTGCATCATGCGGCGGTTTTCGCCACGCTGATTCATCTTGCCATTCTCGATAAGGCCCACACCATAGATGTGTTCGTCGGCATCGAAGGCAAATGTCTGAGTCACCTTGAAGCATCCACGGTCGAGCCCGCTGCTGATTGCCTCGAGCTTGTGATTGCCTTCGGCCATGAGCTGTTTGCCTTTTACAGCACTGAAGGTGATGTTACCAGTGTTGGCATCGACCGACACAGTGAGTGCTTTGGTCGATACCTGCACGGCACCACCTGCCTGCTTCACGCTGAGGCTTTTGCCCTGCACTGCAGGTTTGGCAGTGACTACGAAACTGGCACGAGCCGGAGCACTGGCCTGCTGTTTCGGATACTTCATCACTCTCACGATGTTGGGGGTGTAGAACATCAGCTCTACTTGGTCGTCGCCGCCGGCGGGCTTTATGCGGACACCGCCTTGGGTCGTCTCTGTGGTCTGAGCCTGAAGCGAGAGGCTTATCAGAGCCATGAGCATGAATGTAAGTCTGAAAATTTTCATAAAAACATATTTTATTAGGTTTATTGAATTGTTGTTATCTATCGTATATTAGCGCAGGTCACTATCATCTATTTGCGCAGGTCGGCCGGCGTGGTTATCTTTATATTCTCGCGATTGCCTTCCACCAGTGTCACCTCGATGCCCATGGCCTCAACCACTGACGCATCGTCGGTGAAGGCCGTGGTGAATTCCTGCTCGTATGCCCGCCGCAGCAGGTCTGTGCGAAACACCTGAGGTGTCTGTACCAGGCGATAGTCGGCACGCGGCACGGTGATGCTTCGCCCGTCGGGCTCGATATGTCTTATGGTCTCGACCACAGGTGTGACCGGCACAGCTGCTCCGTATCGGCCTGCTGCATCGAAACATCGTGCAATGGTTTCGTGGCTGACGTATGGTCGCACACCATCGTGTACTGCCACCAACCCACATTCAGCCAGCCCGTTCTTCACCGAATGGAAGCGTTCCTTGCCGCCTGTGGCAATGGTGTGACGGATGTCGAACCCATACTCCCGGCACAACTCACGCCAGTACTGCTGCTGACTTTCGGGCAGCACCACGACTATCTCCATCGTGCCGTCCCACTCTGCAAACCTGCTGATGGTGTGCATCAGTATCGGCATTCCATCGACCACAAGAAACTGCTTGGGGATGTCGCCACCCATGCGCAGTCCCTTCCCCCCTGCAACTATGATTACTGCATTACGCATCTTCTACAATTTACGTTCTTATTCCTTTCCGAAAACTCGTCAATAGTCAACCGGCAATTGTTAATCCCCAGCTGTCGATTACAATTCTTAATTGCCTGTTGCCAATTGCCAATCCTTAATATGGCCATACCATGCTGGCAGCCACCTTTTTGGCTTCAGCCTCGCCCATGAGGTATGCCACGATGGCAAGTCCGAAATCGATGGCGGCACCTGGTCCGTGACCTGTAATGAACTGTCCGTCAACCTCGACGGTGGCACCTGTAGGAGTGGCGCCGGTGAGTTCAGGCTCAAATCCCGGATAGCATGTAGCCTTGCGACCTTCGAGCAGACCCATGCGCCCCAGCACAAGGGGTGCGGCACAGATGGCAGCTACGGGACGGCCAGCCTTGACATGGCTGGCGATGAGGTTGCGCAGCGGAGTGCAGTTGTATAGGTTTTCGCTTCCAGGCATACCGCCAGGCAGTACGAGCATGTCGGCATCGGGCAGTGTGTCACGGCCCATCACGAGGTCGGCTTTCACCACTACTCCGTTCGAACTTTCAACCGTCTGCTCGCCCGTGACCGATACGGTCTTTATGTCGATTGCGGTACGCTTGCATATTGTCACTTGTGCCAAGGCTTCGGTCTCTTGAAACCCTGTAGCGAGGAAAAGTAATACGGTCTTCATAATAATATAATGAATAATTAATAATTAATAATGAATAGCGGGTGATTGGGAACCCGCGAGACCAAATCTCGCGGCACAAACGCTAAGGAAGCATTGCTTGTATTTCACCCGTGTAGTTGTTGTGTTTCGGTTGTGTACCTGTTGCGTATCCTTGCGTGCCTCTCTCCCTTTGGGGGAGTAAGGAGGGGGCCTCAGCTGATTGCTCCCCAGTATATGTTGGTTTTTCGCAGTTCCTTGAGGCGGCGCCATAGGATGGCGTTCTGCGGGTCGGCCTCGTCGGGGTCGTGGTCGATGATGAACTGAGCGGCATCGCGTGCAAGTGTCAGTATCTGTCCGTCGGTTGCTATGTTGGCAATCTTGAGGTCGAAGGCCATGCCGCTTTGCTGTGTACCCTCGAGGTCGCCTGGGCCGCGCAGCTTGAGGTCTTGCTCTGCTATCTCGAATCCGTCGGTCGAATCGACCATGATTTGCAGCCGGCGACGTGTGTCGTTGCCTATTTCGTAGTTGGTCACCAGGATGCAATACGACTGGTCGGCTCCACGACCGACGCGTCCGCGCAGCTGGTGCAGCTGACTCAGGCCGAAGCGCTCGGCATTCTCGATGACCATCACACTGGCATTGGGCACATTCACACCCACTTCTATCACCGTGGTTGCCACGAGTATCTGTGTCTCGCCTGCGGCAAACCGCTGCATCTCGGCGTCTTTGTCGGCTGGTTTCATCTGTCCGTGCACCTTGCCCACCTTGTAGCCGGGGAACTGACGGCATACCTGCACATAGCCTTCCTCCAGATTCTTCATGTCGCTCTTCTCGCTTTCCTTGATGAGCGGATAGA
>CAMHPM010000125.1 GCA_946187025.1 uncultured Prevotellaceae bacterium | reverse complement strand
ATGGCTTCGAGCTTTTCTATGGTCAGCGCCCCGGTTTCAACTGCTTCAATCATTCCCTGGTCTTCACTCACTGGGATGAAGGCTCCCGAGAGTCCGCCCACATAGCTGCTGGCCATCACTCCGCCTTTCTTCACCTGGTCGTTGAGCAGTGCGAGGGCCGCAGTGGTGCCTGGAGCCCCTGCATGTTCCACACCGATGCAGCGCAGGATGTCGGCCACAGAGTCGCCTATGGCTGGTGTGGGAGCAAGCGAGAGGTCGATTATTCCGAACGGTACACCAAGTCGGCGGCTTGCCTCTTGTGCCACGAGCTGGCCTACACGGGTTATCTTGAATGCGGTCTTCTTGATGGTTTCACACAATAGTTCGAAGTTGGCATCGGGTATCTGTTCGAGCACATGCTTCACTACTCCCGGACCGCTGACTCCTACGTTGATGACGGCATCGGCTTCGCTCACTCCGTGGAACGCGCCGGCCATGAACGGGTTGTCGTCGGGTGCATTGCACAGCACCACCAGCTTGGCACAACCTATCGAGTCGTTGGCAGCAGTGAGGTGTGCCGTCTGTTTTATGATGTCGCCCATGAGGCGTACTGCATCCATGTTGATACCGGTCTTGGTCGAACCCACGTTCACACTGCTGCATATCCTGCTCGTTGCAGCCAGTGCCTGCGGAATGGAACGTATCAGCAACTCGTCGCTATGGGTCATGCCCTTCGACACGATGGCACTGTATCCACCGATGAAGTTCACACCAATCTCCGATGCAATGTCGTCGAGTGTGCGGGCTATCTCAACATAGTCGGCAGGGGTGTGGCAGCAGTTGGCGCCCACCAGTGCAATGGGTGTGACCGACACGCGCTTGTTGACAATCGGGATGGCAAACTCACGCGATATCTCTTCGCCAACGCTTACCAGACGGCTGGCAAGCCTGCTTATTTTCGAACGTATGGCACTGCAAGTAGCCTCAAGGTTGTCGCTGGCACAATCCAACAGGTTGATACCCATCGTGATGGTACGCACATCGAGGTTCTCCTGCTCTATCATCTTGTTGGTCTCGAAGACCTCTGATATATTTATCATACTGGCAAGTGTTGATGGGGTGGATGAATGTTTTTTGGTGGGTTGGGGGTCAGATGCGATGCATCTTGTCGAAGATATCCTCAAGCTGGCATTTCACTTGGACTCCTATCTCGTCGCCCAGATGTGCAAGTTCGTCAGAAACCGAACCGAAAGTCTTCGTACAATTGTCCATATCGACAATCATCATCATGTTGAAATATCCCTGAACGATGGTCTGACTGATGTCGAGAATGTTGATGCGGTCGTTTGCCAAATGGGTACACACACGGGCAATAATGCCAACCGTGTCGCGACCGACGACTGTAATGATGGCTTTAGTCATAAAAATGTTGTTATGAAATTGTTTGCAAAGATATGAAATATATTTCAATTGACAATTGATAAACGGCAATTGATGTCAGCCACAGGCCCAAAAAACGTCTCAAACAGGTAAATCAACATGACCATTTGTCAATTACAGGGCGTCAATTACTGGCCGGCATACAAATAATTATTACCTTTGCAATGAGAAATGAAATAAATAATTATGTGTAACACTCCGTCAACCATCACATCCCAAACCCAGGGTCCGTTCGTCCCATTCTATTTGCCGTCAGTCAGTTGGTGGCAAAAGTGGATACGTAGCGGTATGCCCCCCTTGAGCCGCGACCTTCGCCTCACGAAACACTCCGACATCAACCGCTGCACCATCGATGCCCCCAACGGAACCCTGCGACTCACCATACCGATACAGAAACCCGACGGAGCCGCACCACTTATATCCAACACCCTCATCAGTTCACACGGCGACTGGCCGCACAAACACTGGCACGCACTACAGTCGTCGTATGCCGGCAGCCCATACTTCGACTACTACTCCGACGACCTGCAACCCATCTACGACAACCCTCCGCGCCTATTGGCCGACTTCAACGAGACACTCATACATGTTGTGGCACACCTCATCGGACTCGACACACCAACCATTACACAACACATCTGCCAGTCGGAACCACGCATCACATACTATCAGATGTTTGCCCACAAACACGGATTCCAACCCAACCTCAGCATTGCCGACCTACTCTTCTGCATGGGACCCGAAAGCATCTACTTCCTCTGACACAGAGAACACAAATTCATTATCATGATTGTTCGTTTCAGTTTTTTCGTTAGATTCTGAAAGCGGATTTCCCCGATGGAATGGCCGGTTTGTATTTAAGAGCTCTCACTTCATCAGCACTTTCCTGCCGCCAATGATATGTATTCCCTTTGTCGGTCGGCTGGTGCGCTGGCCCTGCAGGTTGTAGATGCGGTTTCCATCCTGATGAGGAGAGAGAGTATGGGATTGTTCTATACTATTGACAATATCGGGGAAGAATGGGTCGGGACAGAATGACGTGGATTTATACACAGGATGACCATTGTGACAGTAGAGATTGAGGAAACTCCCTTGTATTATATACGGGAAGGACCATTTGGAGTAAGGCAGATAAAGTTCATCATATGGAAACAATAAATTGTGAGTGCTTCCAACGTATGGAACTACATTTGGTTGTTGCTCTTTATTGAAATCGTATATTATCCGGTCTCCTCCTTCAAGCGTAAAATAATAATCTATTGACGGAGTTTCAGGATTAAGTGCATATAAATATCCCGTGTAATACTTATAAAGAGTGTCGAATTCGGCCGACTGCATATAGACTCTGTTGTTTTCCTCCCTTAAGTACCCGACGAGTCTTTCTTGTGAGACCTCGTAGGTGTTAGGTTGCTGGTAGTGCAGTTCGTAGGTTTCACTAATTGTTTGCAACCACAGTTTCTTGTAAAAACGGCCGTCAATGAGGGTGCTGTCTCTGACGGAATACATACTATATGCCCTGCCGGCAACGAAGATTGTGTCAATATAATCTTCTTCGCTTGCTCCGTCGTTAAGTATGGCACCATGTTGAGTTGAAACCGTAATATATATCCATGCGCTACCTTCGTCGAGCATTGGCTGTGCCGATGCGTACATCGTTATTATATTAAACGATAATAATAATACTATTAATTTCATAATATTTCTTGTTTAAATGATCCTCCAATTTCAGTACGAAAATCTTGTGTAATTATAATTTTTTTGCTTTAACTGATAGTTCCGCTCCCGGTATTACAATTACAGGACCTCTTTCTGCATTATTTGTTACATTACTTCCGATATAAATATTTCTACCTACATATCTACACACTCACTTCACCAGCACTTTCCTGCCGCCAATGATATGTATTCCCTTTGCCGGTCGGCTGGTGCGCTGTCCCTGCAGGTTGTAATAGATATTGGATTGATTGTTTGACGGTTGTAAGCCGGATATGTCGTTTGCCGAATTGAAATCGTCGGAGGAGAATATGCGTCGTCCCTCACGCTCTATCCATCTGACGGAGTATATATGTTCATAATCTCCATCATCGGAGGTTTGTGCTTCATTGAGATATCCCAGCAGACAGGCATTTCGACCAATAGCTTCTACCCGACCTAATCCAACAACGACAGTTCCATTGGAGTCGTTGAAATAGTCAAATGCAGTGCCGCTTTTGCTTAATATAGCATGTTGGATAGTGGGTCTTAGCCATTCGGCGTCCAGTACATATCCGCCAAGATATTCCAGGTTGTTAGTTGTGGTCATCCGCATGAATGCCTCTGGATTAAATCTGACGAATTCGGACGATACATGATCCGGCTCTGTCGTGCCGTTGAACTGTGTGAAGTCATACAGGCACATGTCTGTATAGAATTCATCCGTCTTGAGCCACACCTTGCCTGATGACTCGCGTAGCAGCAATGATTGCAACTCTTCATTCTTGTATATAGTCTTATAAAAAATTCCATTGACCATCGTATCCACTCCAATCTCATACACATCTGTGCCGATGGTCCTGCATGTTCCGTCGGCTGAACGCACTATCTTTGCTTCTTCCCACCTGGTGCCAGCGGGAAATAGGTCTTGTTTGCGCTCGTCGGGGAAGAACGGATTGGGATAATAGCCGGCTTCACGGAACATCATCGTTTGTCCATCGCGGCAGAATCTGCTTATGTGGACCATTGCATTTTGTCCAGACATGGGGTGGTTGGCAAAGCCTGCCAACTGGGGATAGAGCAACGCATATCTGCTACCTACATGCGGAATGATACTGTCGCCATGCTCGGTTGCAAAGTCATAAAGTACATACTCATTGCCAATGCGTTGCATGATATTGTCAAGGCTCAGATCCCGACTGTATAGCACCGGAAGCAATGATGCCACAAATCCTTCATATTCCTTTTGGCTTACGAAAACCCTGTCACCCTCCTCACGCATACTGATAACATATTGTGGCGGTGTCATGACATAGGTTGCTGTGTTATCCCAGTCGTACATAGTATGGTAAATCCTGTTTTCACCCCATATCTCCTTATATACCTTGCCATCGAGGTCTCTTTCCCCCTTCACGAAGAGATGGTTGTACGATACGTAATGATTTAATGGACTGCCAATGACCCATACCTTATGACTGTCATCTTTCACCCCGTCTTGATAGTAGTAGTCGGTCCGGCCAACTGTCATGTAATACCACTCGTTACCATCACCAAGCATCGTTTGGGAAAATGTACTTAAATGAGCTGTAATGAATAACAGCAGGGTTATCGCCTTTCTCATAGTTCTTTTGCTATTGTTTGATTTGATTCTGTTGTTATATTTGTTTTGTCAGCTTTTCGATTGCAAATATACACATTTCTGTGTGTATAGCAATCCGTTTATTCTGTTTTTCTACATTCTGGAAACGGATTTCCCCGATGGAATGGCCGTTTCGTATATCTACACACTCACTTTATCAGCACTTTCCTGCCGCCAATGATATGTATTCCCTTTGCCGGTCGGCTGGTGCGCTGGCCCTGCAGGTTGTAGATGTGGTTTCCATCCTGATGAGGAGAGAGAGTATGGGATTGTTCTATACTATTGACAATATCGGGGAAGAATGGGTCGGGATAGAAGTCTGGCGACTTATATTCCAACATGCCGTTGCGCAAGAAGAGGTTGAGGCTTTGTTTGTGATATTTGCCGTCGATAGGTTGTGGAAAGTTGACGAATAGTGTATTTATGCTGCCTATATATGGGATTATGCCATCTGGCTGCGGTTCGTTAAAGTCATACAAGATATATTCATTATCTTCATGCCTGTTTATATGCCAGGCAAAATAGTCGCTTGGGTCGGTTATTTCTGCGAGTATCCGGTATTCTTCATCGTTGGTATATACGATGCCATTTTCTTCGCGTACGCCCATAAGGTATTCTCTTTCAGAAAAGTAGCTCTCACCATTATCGTTAACAACGGTGGCATATTGAACCCATATTTGCTTATATTGTTTCCCTGATATTACTGTATCCCCTTTGATATAGTATTTTGTGAAGGTCTGTTCTATCGGTTGGCCTTCCCCGTAAGGGTTGTCATAACCGATATTACAGTATGTCCACACGTTTCCTTCGTCGAGCATTGTCTGTGCAGCTGAAGCTGATGACAATATAACTAAAAATAATAAAAGTGTTTGTTTCATTCTCTTTGTTTAGTTGTTAATAATTATGTGTGTTATGAAGCACAGGATTGATTTCGGCTGCA
>CAMHPM010000124.1 GCA_946187025.1 uncultured Prevotellaceae bacterium | reverse complement strand
CGGGCACAGACGCCGCGGAAAGGAAGGAGGACGAGGGGGACCGGAAACACGGAAAGAAGGGGCGGAAAGACGGGAGGAGGGATGGAAAAGGCGGAAGCGTGAGTGCGCAGTCATGAGGCCGTGAGTGCGCACTCGCGGATGGTGGGTTTGGACCTTAGGTCCTTGTATTGGGTGTATGGGTTATTGATTTGGCTGGTTTTGCATTTTTCGTTGCCATACGATAAACCATACGAGGAGTGATATATCTAAAAGGGCTGCGATGATGTATCCAGCAATGGCTGGCAGTTGCAGTCCTTCGGGTGCAATGCAAATGTATGATGTGCAGACGTATGTCATGAAGAGTGCCGGCACGAGTGTGACGATGTAAAGCTTATGTTTGCGTGCCAGATAAACGGTTATGGCCCATAGTGTGAAGACTGAGAGGGTCTGGTTGGACCATCCGAAATAGCGCCACAGTACGGAGAAGTCAACAAACATAAGTGACACGGCCACTGCAAACAGAGGAATACTGAGTATCAGGCGGTTAATCGTACGCTCTTGTTTGAAGTGCAGGAAGTCGGCAGCTATGAGCCTTGCGCTTCGGAAGGCGGTGTCGCCCGACGTAATTGGTGCTGCTACTACTCCGAGTATTGCCAAAATGGCGCCGACTGTACCGAGCCAGCTGTTGCATATTGTATCGACGATGATTGCCGGATTAGGGTTTGACGTACCTCCGTTTGTCATCAATGCCCATAGTTTCTGATATGGTGTGCCTTCATAGTCGCTCACACTGTCGGCAAACTTGATGGCGGCAGCTGCCCAGATGAGTGCCACAAGTCCTTCTGTTATCATTGCACCGTAGAATACCGGGCGTCCGAGTCGTTCGTTCTGTATGCAGCGTGCCATCATTGGGCTTTGTGTGGCATGGAATCCGCTCACGGCTCCACATGCAATGGTGATAAACAGTCCCGGGAAGAGTGGGATGGAGCTTGACGGATGGTGGTTGGAGAATGCATCAGTGATTTCCGGAAGTGTTCCTCCGCCTATGAATAAGATTCCGACGAGCATACCCACAGCCATGATGAGCAGAGCCAGGCCGAAAACGGGGTATATGCGCCCGATGAGTTTATCAATTGGCAGGAGTGTGGCCAACACATAGTATAGCAGTATGGCGATTACCCAAAAGAGGTTGGACCCGATGAATGCGTCTTCGCTGCCTGTCATTCTGGTAAGCAGGCCGGCTGGTGTCGTAACAAACACGGCTCCGACCAAAATCATGAGGACAAGGGAGAAAACGAGCATGACGATACGTGCCGTGCTACCCAGTTCCTTACCGATTATCTCGGGCAGGCTTGCACCTCGCTGGCGTATCGACACCATGGCCGAGAGGAAATCGTGTACGGCACCCCCGAAAATACACCCCAGCACAATCCAGATGAATGCAGCAGGACCGAACAAAATGCCCTGTATGGCACCAAAGATAGGCCCGGTGCCTGCTATGTTGAGGAATTGGATGAGAAACACCTTCCACGTTGGCATAGGGATGAAGTCAACACCATCGCGATTAGTAAAACACGGAGTTTGACGTGCCGGGTCGGGACCGAATATGCGTTCCACGAACTTACCATACACGAAATAGCCCAAAACTAAAAGGCAGAGTGAAATTACGAACGTAATCATGATTCAATGTCTATTTTTCTATACGCTTGATTGGTTGTTAATTAGCAGATGCAAAGTTACAAAAGTTTGCGCAAACAGCGGCAACGAAATATAAATATTACACTTTACACATAGTTTTTTCTACATTATGCAACAAAAGTGCGATATTTGTTGTACATTTGCAGAGCGAAATATTGCAACACCAACAATGAACTTACCACAAGATTTTATATCCCAGATGCGTCAATTGCTTGGCGACGAAGAGTACATTCAATTCGCCGAGTCGCTCGACACTCCGTGCCCTACAAGCATCCGCCTCAATCCACAAAAAGCTAATGCCGAGGTGATGGACGAGCTACATGCCGAATACGGGATTGACGCATCGAGCCGTGTAGCATGGTGCCAGGACGGATACTACCTTGCATCACGCCCCACCTTCACACTCGACCCCCTACTCCATGCCGGTGCCTACTATGTGCAGGAAGCATCGTCGATGTTCATCTCACATATCATAGGACAATACATGAGCGAGCGTCCGCTGTCGGCCCTCGACCTCTGCGCCGCACCAGGAGGCAAATCCACATTGCTGGCATCAACCCTTCCCGAGGGTTCGACCCTCATTGCCAACGAAGTCGTCCCGAAACGAGCCAAGATACTCGAAGAGAACAT
The DNA here is from genome assembly GCA_946187025.1 of uncultured Prevotellaceae bacterium. GTDB lineage: Bacteria > Bacteroidota > Bacteroidia > Bacteroidales > Bacteroidaceae > Colivivens. The sequence goes on along the minus strand of CAMHPM010000124.1, from coordinate 3,389 downwards.
GGCCAAATGGGGCAGCGAACGAGTCACGGTGACCAGTCGGCAGGCACGTTTTTTCGGACAGATGCCGTCAGCGTTCGACCTCATCCTGTGTGACGTACCATGCTCAGGCGAAGGCATGTTCCGCAAAGACGAGGGTGCGGTGAGCGAGTGGTCGAAAGCAAATGTAGATATGTGCTGGCGCCGTCAACGCGACATCGTGTCCGACGTGTGGGAAGGCCTCAAGCCAGGCGGATTTATGATATACAGCACCTGCACCTACAACACCCTCGAGAACGAAGAGAATGTGCGCTGGATAGCCACCGAACTTGGTGCCGACATACTTCCATGCAACCCTCTGCCCGAATGGAACATAAAGGGGAACCTGCTGCTCGGCGCCGACTTCGACTGCAGCCACTTCATGCCACACCTCACACGTGGCGAAGGGTTCTTCTGCGCCTTACTGAGAAAACACATATCGTCAGAACAGCCACCTCAGCCAGCCAGCACACGACGGGTAAGCACCAAGAAGCCGGAACAGGTGCAACACGGCTCAGCCCCCACCTATCCAGTTGATCGCACCACTGCCCTGCAGTATCTACGCGGCGAGGCGTTGCATCTCGGCCCCGACGCACCAAAAGGGATACTCACCATCACATACAAAGGCCTTGCGCTTGGCGAGGCGAAAAACATCGGTAGCCGTGCCAACAATCTCTACCCCAAACCTTGGCGCATAAGGATGCAGCTGTAGCCCGAACCATCCAAAACAACGAACCATACAACCCCCAACCGAAACATATTAAATGCACAAACCACACATACTCATCATCTATACCGGCGGAACGATAGGAATGGTGAAGAATGCCGACACAGGCGCCCTTGAGCCACTCGACTTCAACCACCTGCGCCACCACCTGCCCGAGTTGCGACTATTCGACTTCACCATCGACAACTACCAGTTCACGCCACCCCTCGACTCCTCCGACATGACACCCGAGCTATGGGTTTCACTGGCCGACATCATCGCCGAGCGCTACGACCGCTACGACGGATTCGTCATCCTGCACGGCACCGACACCATGTCGTTTACAGCCAGCGCACTGAGTTTCATGCTCGAAGGGCTCAACAAGCCAGTCATACTCACAGGAAGTCAGCTGCCTATAGGGGTGATGCGTACCGACGGCCGCGAGAATCTCATCACAGCCATCGAGATAGCAGCTGCACTCACAGCCGACGGGCAGCCGCGAGTGCCCGAGGTGTGCATCTTCTTTGCAAGCCACCTCTACCGCGGCAATCGCACCACGAAGGAAAACGCAGAGAAGTTCAACGCCTTCGCATCCTACAACTATCCACCACTGGCACGCGCAGGCATCAACATCAACTATCAGGACCAGCTCATACACCGTAGTTCAGGCAATACTCAGTTCAGCATCAACCGCACGCTCGATAACAGGGTGCTGGCTCTCACACTATTCCCCGGCATACGTCCCGAACTGATTGAAAATGTGTTCCGTATGCCCGACATTCGCGGTATCGTGCTTCGCACCTTCGGTTCGGGCAATGCACCTACGGCTCCATGGTTTGTCGATGCATTGCAACAAGCGTCGCTGTCGGGCAAGGTGATTGTGAACATCACCCAATGCCAAAGCGGCAGTGTGGAGATGGGACTTTATCGCACCGGTGTGATGTTGAGCCGAGCCGGAGTGGTGAGCGGACATGATATGACCGTAGAATCGGCGGTCACAAAACTCATGGTCTTGTTTGGTAAAGGACTTTCGGCAGAAGAGGTTCGCATCCAGATGGAGCGTTCGATAGCCGGCGAACTCACTATCGAACAATAAAAGACAAACGATGCATATAAACACTGTGCAAGGGTTTATATGCATCGTTATCGTTTGTCAGTTGTCTATTGCTCCGGAGTTTCAGCCTTCGGTGTCTTCGGTTTTGCTCTACGCGAGCGTGTCCGCGGCTTTGTTTCTGCATTTTCAGCAGTTGCACCACCGTTAGCTGCATTGTTTTCAGGCTTCGTTGCGTTTGTTTCCGCCTCCGCCGGCTTGGCTCCTCCTTTCCGGGCATCAGCATTCTTTTTCTGAGGTTTCACTTCCTCCTTCAGAGGTTTCGGTTCCTCTTTCTGAGGTTTCACTTCCTCCTTCAGAGGTTTCGGTTCCTCTTTCTGAGGTTTCACTTCCTCTTTCTGAGGTTTCACTTCCCCATTCTGAGGTTTCACTTCCCCATTCTGAGGTTCAGCATCTGCTTTCCGAGGCTTTGCCTTGGACTTCGGTTTCCTCGTCACAGGTTTTTCCTTGGCTGTCGGCGGTTCCGTTTCAGCTTCAGGTTTTGTTTCCACCACGGTTGCCGGTTTTGCTGGTTTTGGAGCCTGTGCCTTTTGCTGTGGTGCTTTTACTGAAGGTTGTGCCTTTGCGGCGTCGGGCTGTTCGTTGGCTGCTGCTTCACGACGCGGACTTCCGACACGCGCATTGCGTATTTCTATAAGTTTGTTTACGAACCCCACATTGCTGCTCACCTTCTTGTATGCCGCCTCGGCAGCATCCTGATGGCTTTCTTTCTTACTGTAGCCCGTACCGTTGCCACATACCACGCCCTCGATACGCACTTCGGAGTAGAATTTAGGTGCATTGCCACCCTCAATCTTTTCGTTTGTGACCACAAAGTCGAACTGACACTGATAGTGCTGGCACCATTCTATGAGCTTGCTCTTGTAGTTCTCTTCCTTGCGCGACATCTTCTCTATGTCGATATATTTGGCAAAGATTTGTTCTTTCATGAAGCGCATACAGTAGTCGTAGCCGCGATCCAGATATATTGCAGCGAAGAATGCTTCGAATGCGTTGCCGTTCATGTAGCTGTTGTGCGACGAGTTGACGTGGTCGGAGTGCATCACGAGCTTGTCGAGCCCTATTTGTACGGCCAGCTCGTTGAGTGTCTCGCGTTTCACGATCTTGCTCCTCAGGGTAGTGAGGAAGCCCTCTTGCTGGTTCTGGTATCGGGCATACAACACATCAGCCACCACGGCACTGAGCAGTGCATCGCCCAGGAACTCGAGGCGCTCGTTGTTGATGTGCTTCGTGCGTCGTCCGCCGTCGTTGCGGCACGAGCGGTGCATCAGTGCCACATGATATATGTCGGTGTTGTGCGGATAGAAGCCCAGTATGTTGTATAATCTCAAGAAAGGCTCCTTGTCCCTACGGAAGAAGAGCCTTATCTTGTCGATGGTATCACTGATTTGTGCGTAGTTCATGCGCAAAATGTAGTTGTCCTGTTTATGTGGAAGTGGCGGGTGGGTTGGCACCCGCCTCGTCCTTAATTATATTTCTTGAATACTACACATGCGTTGTGACCACCAAATCCGAACGTGTTGCTCAGACCCACGTTGACCTTACGCTCCTGTGCCT
>CAMHPM010000123.1 GCA_946187025.1 uncultured Prevotellaceae bacterium | reverse complement strand
GCTATGTCTGCCCACACGTCGGGAAACACACGCGCATCGTCAGTGTCGCGGCAACACAGACCATGCACACGGCTACACCAATAAGTGTAGTAGTTGGGTTCGGGCTGGATAAGCGAATAGTAGGAATCGACTATCTCGCCACCCAACACAATCACCACACCCACCGAGCATACCGACGACTGCTCACCATTGGCCGTCTCGAAATCTATGGCTGCAAAGTCCTTCATAAACTCATTTTTACGATGCAAAGATACACATTTTTAAGCGTTCCTGCTGCATCATAAGGCGAAAAAAACAACCGCAGTCATGAAAAAAACTCATCATCCCACAGTATTGATTCCAGGGTACTCACACGCGCGCTTTGCCGAGACTCCGCACTCGCGGGCCTGAGACTCCGCACTCGCAGGGCCGAGACTCCGCACTCGCAGGGCCGAGACTCCGCACTCGCAGGGCCGGGACTCCGCACTCGCAGGGCCGAGAACTTTGCAAGACAAAAACGGGAGACATCAATTGCCGCTACCCGCCGCCCGCAGTTATTGCGTCAGGACATAAGAATAGTCGAATCTGGACATAAGAAGAATTACATCTGGACATAATAAAAGTCGCCCGTCAGCTACCTTTTGCGGCACCCGACGGGCAACTTACATCTTTATCATCATCTGCCAGTATCAGCGTATATGATGCCTTGCAGACTTAATATGACACCTTATTATTAATAATATGGCACCTTTCTTACTTTAGATTGATACCTTATAAACACCTCCGGCTTTGGTCTTCAAGTCGTATTCATAGACTTTTCGCACCTCGGCACGCGGAGTTGCAGACAACTCAGGCGACACGAGCGGTGTCTTCACCTCGGCTGGCATCATGAGCGGGTTCGGACAGTCGCCTTCAGCCGGCTTGAGTCCCTTGCCCTTCAGTGGCACGTATGAGCGCAGGCGCACCGTTCCGCCTATCTTGGAACGTATGGTTGCCGACGTGAGCTTGGCGTTCTTCCAAGCCATATCGACCTCGAAACCGCCACGAGCCAACAGGCCGTTGACACTACCCTCACCCCACTCTGTAGGCAGTGCCGGCAAGAAGTGTATGGCTCCGTCGTGGCTCTGCAGCAACATCTCGGCTATACCTGCCGTTGCACCGAAGTTGCCATCGATCTGGAACGGCGGGTGCGCATCAAACAGGTTAGGGAACGTGCGGCCGTCGCTGCCCCATGTCTGTTCCGACGGGAGCAGTTTGAGCATGTTGCTCAGTATCTTGAACGCATGTTCGCCATCGAGCATACGTGCCCAGAAGCAAATCTTCCAGCCGAGACTCCATCCCGTTGCCATGTCGCCGCGCTGTATGAGTGTCTGTTTTGCTGCAGCAAAAAGCTCAGGATGAGAATAAGGGCTGATTTGGTTTGACGGATAGAGTCCGTAGAGATGCGATATGTGTCGATGCTGGTCGTTAGGGTTGTCGCCATCTTCGAGCCATTCCTGCAACTGACGATGACGTCCAATCTGCATCGGTGGCAGCTGTGAGATGACACTCTGCAACTTCTGCTGGTAATCGCGGTCACGGTCGAGAATCTGTGCGGCACGCAGTGTGCTTGAGAGTGCATCGAAGACAATCTGGTTGTCCATGGTGCATCCCGCAGTTATCGGCGTACCCTTGCCCATAGGTCCCTGCTCGGGGCTGACCGACGGCACAGCAACGAGCCACCCATATTTCGGATGACGCTGCAGGTAGTCGAGGTAGAAGTCGGCCGTACCTTTGATTATATCATACCACTTGGCAAGGAACTCCTTGTCGCCTGTGTAGAGATAGTGTTGCCACAGGTGAGTAGCGAGCCATGCACCGCCATTAGGGAACATACCCCATGCAGCTCCATCGACCGGTCCTGCCACTCGCCACAGGTCGGTGTTATGATGTGCCATCCATCCGCCGCAGTCGTACATCTGGCGGGCAGTCACGGCACCCGTCTCGCTTAGGTCGCGTATCATGTCGAAGAGCGGGCCGTTGGTCTCCTGCAGGTTGCACACCTCGGCCGGCCAGTAGTTCATCTCGGCATTGATGTTGATTGTGTATTTCGAATCCCATGGCGCGTCGCGCTTATCGTTCCACACACCTTGCAGGTTGGCAGGCTGTCCACCTGGCTGCGATGAGGAGATGAGCAGATAGCGGCCGTAGTTGAAGAGCAGGGCTGCCATGCCCATATCGTCGCTGCCGGTGAATCCGTCGAGACGGCGGTCGGTAGGCAAGAGGCGGTTCTGACCCGAAGCAAGGGTCAGGTGTACACGCTTGTACTGCTTCGAATAAGCTTCGACGTGTCGCGAAACGAGCTTGTCGTACTTAAACGAAAGCGCACCGGCCAGATATTTGTCGTTGCGTGCCTTTGCATCGCCGCTCACATCGTGGTAGTTGACATAGTTGGTGGCTGCAGAGATGTAGAGCGTGGCTGTACGGGCATTGTTCACCTTCAAGGCAACTTTTCCGTCGGCTGTGCTCTCCACCGACTGCGAGCCGTCGGTCTCAACCTTGTACGTACATTCTGCTTTCAGCTTGGCAGGGATGCCCTCGTGGTCAACACCGCTGATAGTCGCAGTCACCGTATTGCCGGATGTGGAATAAGTGGTTTGGAATATACATGAATGAGTGAGTGTGAAGCTGACTGGTTGTGATGCCTTGAAACGCACCACCACCACTCCGTCGGGCAGCGATGCAAATGCAACGCGTTCGTATTTCACACCCTTTGCCTCGTAGGCAACAGTGGATAGTGCTGTAGTGAGGTCGAGGTCGCGGATGTAGTTGGTCACATCTGCTTCCTCATATCCGTCGAACGTGGCCTTGATGCTTCCCAACGTGAGGTATTTCATACCATGCGGCCCCTTGATGAACTCACGGTTGATGAGGTTTTCGGCTTCCTTCTCCTTGCCATCGAAGATGAGCTGTCGTGCCTGTGGCAAATACTGAAGTGCAGTTGCAGAGTTGTTGTTGTGCGGTCCGCCACTCCAGAAGGTTTCTTCGTTTAGTTGTATCTCCTCTGTCACGCTGCCACCATATACCATGGCTCCCATGTGAGAGTTGCCTATCGGCAGGGCTTCGAGCCATATCTTTGCAGGGCGGTCGTACCAGAGGCGTTCTGTATTATCTTGTGCCATGAGGCACAGCGTGGCTGTAGTGAGAGCCACTGTGAATAACAATCGTTTCATATCACAAGTATTTTTTTCCCATTGATGATGTTGATGCCTGGTCGCTGGCTGTCGTGCTTCACGCCACGCAGGTCGTAGATTGACTGTCCGCCGTGGTTGTCTGTTGCATCGGCGGCGTTGATTGAGCGGATTGCATCGGCTGCAGATCCATGGTGGAACTTATATGAGTCGAAGCGCATCTTTGATTTCACCTTGGTGAACACGAAGTATAGGTTGTGCCTTCCAGTGAGGTGTGTGCGTAGCGGCACGATATTGATTGGATGAGCAGTTGCGATGTTGACCACGGCAATAGGGTCGCCGCTGGTGCGGTCGGCAAACACCAGGATTTGTCCGCTTCCACCTATAGTGCGCGTAGTGATGGAGTCGGCTCCCTCACTACCGAAATCGATGTTGCGCACGTATGTCCAGTCGCCCGGGTCGAGCGATGCCACCACCGTGTTGCCTCGCACCGAGTAGTTTTCGGTCGTGACGCCGGCACAGTTGGCCATTGTCTCTGCCTGGACAAATTCGTATGGGTTGATGGTGTTGGTAAGTGCCGGTGCTCCGTTTGAGGTCATCGTGACTTTCGATATGCGTGCAGATGCTTCTTGCACGACCATGCGATTGATGGCAATGCTCCTATATCCGCCGCTCATGCCTTTCTTCTGTGCGAGCCAGTGTGTGTGATAGACAAGGTACCAGTTGCCACGGAACTTCTGCATGTGTGTGTGGTTGTTGCCCCATGGGTAGCCGTATGTGCCGGGATTGGTCACCACATCGCCCTTATACACCCAACTGTCACGGTTGAGCGGGTCGGTTGACACCATGTATGGTATGCTGCATGTACCCGGTGCAGAGAGCGACGACTTGTATTGTCCCCAGTCGTTGCGTGTGCCCCAGTTCGAGCTGTATGAAAAGATGAACTTATCGCCGATAATGTTGAGCTCGTTGGCCTCGAAATGATATGGTGCAGGTATCTCGACCATATCGCTTGCAAGCGAAATCATGTTGCTTCCAAGCTTCACTATGCGTGCATTGCCAGGGATGAGGTTAGAGCCCGAGCTGTTTGGGTCGCCTCCGCCAAACGTGAGCCACCCCACTCCATTGTCGTCAATAGCCACTCCCGGGTCGATGATGTTCGACTGCTGTCCGCGTCCTGGAGTGCGGCCGTCGATGAGTGCACGTCCGAGCGGGTCGCGCCAAGGGCCCACAGGCGATGTAGATGTCATCACCCCTATGCCACTTGCCGAGTTGGTGAAATACATATAGAAGTGTGTGCGGCCGTCGGCCTCGACACGGCTGGCTATCGATGGTGCCCACGATGTACCAATCCACGTACAGATGGAACCCACATCGATGGTGCCGTGGTGTGTCCAGTTTACCAGGTCTTCAGATGAGAACATCACAAGCTGGCGAATGCGGCCGTAGGTGTTGTTCGAAGCATTTCCTGTCGTTTCATATTCCTGCTGGTCGTTGGTGCCATACACATAGAGACGACCGTCGTACTCCACTGCTGTGGGGTCGGCACAGAGCATCCACGGACTGAGCGGATTGCCCATCGTGGCGGTCTTGTAGGCTTCAGTGAGTGTGTAGTCAGGAATGTCGTCGTCGGTAGTGCTTTGAGCCATCACAGGCAGGCAGGACATGCTGAGAAGGTAGAGTAATGTATAGGCTTTCATGTAAGAGGTATTTTGGTTATATGAAAACGAGTCCGCACTCTCAAGGCCGAGACTGCGGACTCGCGGTACTGTGACTGCGCAGTCTCGGCCATGAGAGTGCGCAGTCGCCGATACATATCTGATTACTTGAAGAGTTTCTGTGCCATCTGGTAGAGGCTGCGACGCCATGTGAGGAACTCGTGTTGTGTACCTTCCGATACATACGACTCGGCATTGTAGCCGGCCGACTTCAGTTCGGTTGCTGCGCGGTTCACTCCGTCAGGGTTCTCCTTGCTACCGCAGCTCATGAAGATATACTTAGGTGCGTTCTTGCCTTCGAGACCCTTCTCCTTCAGTTCGTTTGAATTGTAAGTACCGCCTGAGAGCAGACCGAACGAGCCGAATGTCTCTGGGCGTGCCAGAGTGATGCTGTGAGTTTCCATACCACCCATCGACAAGCCGGCCATAGCACGGTGTGCCTTGTCGGCCAGGGTCTTGAAGTGGCTGTCAACATAAGGGATGAGTTCGTCGCAGAGCACTGTCTCAAACTGTCCGTAGTTGAAGCCTCCGAGGCCGCCGATACGGGTGTCGTTGGTCATTCCGTAGGTCATCACGACGATGAACGGCAGGCACTTGCCCTCTGCGATGAGGTTATCCATGATGAGGTTGGCATGTCCCTGCACTGGCCATGAAGTCTCGTTCTCTCCCCATCCGTGCTGCAGATAGAGCACTGGGAACTTCTTCTTGCCGTCGTATGTAGGAGGAGTGTAAACAAATGCCACGCGCTCGCTGTTGGTGCTTGGCGAGTGGAAGAGAATCTGCTGCAGGTTGCCGTGTGGCACGTTCTTCTCGGCATAGAAGTCCTGATCGTGAGCTGGGAT
>CAMHPM010000122.1 GCA_946187025.1 uncultured Prevotellaceae bacterium | reverse complement strand
ATGGACTTAAGCACCGAACTCCATGGACTTAAGTGCCGAACTCCATGGACTTAAGTGCCGAACTCCATGGACTTGAAACACCGCACTCGCACGCAGAAACGTATATACGCGCGGGGCTTTGCGTATATTCGTGAAGGCCTGAAGATATATTCGCGCAGACCTTTATGTACGTACGTGCAGATGCCTGTAACAGTTTGAGTAGATGTCTGCAACAGCTTGCATAGATATCTGCGTATGGTTGATAAACGATTATTCAAGGATAGTGGTTTGCAGCAGCATGAAGCAAACCCGGATGCTTTTCGATGTCTTACCTTCGAATATATACATTCAGATAAAAAAATTGCAAAAAAGTTTTGCCAATTCGCCCGAAGTTACTATCTTTGCCTGTGGAATATTATTGATATAAATACTGACTACTTAAAATTATTATGTTATGGTATCGACTTCTATCGTCCCGACAACTCTCTCGACTTCGCTGTGCTGATGTTCATAAAACATAAACCCACCAAGTCGGTGACAGAATATCTTGATGAACTGACGCAATACATCCGCTTCGACCCCGACTTTAAGTTGGAGTAAACAGCACTTTTAACATGCAGCGAATCGTAACTACATGAAAATATATCCTTTCACTTCAATGTTCAATTAAATCCTTAATAAAATGCGTAGAACCCTGTTTTTCTTAGTCTGCTCGTCTATGTTGTCTCTGATATGTTGCTCAGAGCATAAAAAGGCAGAGGAAAAAATGGAATATGCTGACTATACGAGCATTTTACACAAAGAGTATGGTCTTGACATCACGTTTCCATGTCAAAATGTGGAATATGATGGAAACACAGGTGTGGATTGTATCCTGACATTTGCATCTCAGAATAATCGCGACTATCTATCGCCCGTTTATTATGTGGGGCCAGTCGTAAGTCTTGATGATTATTGCAAGTTAATGCTACCGGCAATTGATAATAATGAAATATATCGTTCCGACATGTTCCCTATGTATGTTGATCCTGATTGGGGAGGGCTTTCATCTCCGTTTATAAGTATGATGTTATACAATCGTGGACTGGGTTGGAGCAAATATTTCTTTGGTGGACAGCCGTTAGATACTTATTATTCTGACATGGCTTCGTTCCCAAATACAACAAGAAGCACAATCGTGTTTGACATAACAGAAGAAAAGAAAGAGAATGCCCGGGCAGTCAGCAAACAAGTAAAATCAATTCAAGAAGACAAAATACTTCACCGCTCCAATGTGGATGACATTACAGTTGTAAGATTTCTGGCTCCTTTTGGCCTTGAATGTAAAAGAGAAGAATGGCTTAATTTATTCCAAGAAAAAGGACTGATGTGCTATGGTGTTGATTTTTGTCGTAAAGACAGCAAATGCTTCATGGGAATGTTGGTTTTTATAAGAAAAGGAGGTAAGACTATCGACGACTACGTGGAGCAAATCAGCCACTACGTACGCTTCGACCCCGACTTTAAGTTGGAGTAATCAGCAATATCAGTACGAACAACAATCCACATAAAGTTATCAATAAGCCGATAGAAAATGCAAGTTATTTGTAAAAATACTTGTTTGTTACAGAAAATAACCGTATATTTGCATAGGATAAAATAAGTGTATAGCTTAAAACAGCGATTCACATGAAACAGGAAACAACAATCTATACAGCCATCACGGCACTGATGGCAACCATGACAATTGTTTTAATCCTTAGCTGCGACAGCGACGACCTGTTCGGACTTGATGAACACCCGACTCACGCCAGCTCAGAGAGTTAACGACCAACGCTGGAACACAAAGCCAGTCAGAGGTCAATGTTTAATCAAATTAATGCCACTTTTACAAGTGGGCTCAACAATGAATAGGATAAATATACCCCTTTTAACATTTCTTGCTCTCAATCTACCCTTTGTGACCATGTTGGCTCAACCATCGTGGTACAATCGGCTCGACAGCGTTGTGAGCCACAGCGAAGGTGGCATACAGGATACACAGGTGTTAGGGTATGACAGTAGTGGACAGATAAAATGCATCGTGTTTCTGGCCAAAGATGTTATGGCCGATAGATATACGGTAGTAAAGGAAGAACGATTCATACAAAAGGATAATGAGAGCCAGATTACAAGAACATCCTACGACTCCACAGAGCATGGCACTCATATTACAGAGGAAATAACCAAATGTGACGACCAACATAGGGTCGCATCACGCATATATCGAGATGTATTCGAATCGGGAACAAAGGACATGATGAAAGAAACATACACATACTCCGACTCACTGCTGACAACATACAGGAAATACATAAATGCTGACGAGCAATGGCATCTGCAACTGACGCGCACAATGACATATACCGAGCACCGCCATGACATAAGCTGCATTTTGGAATCTGTAACAAATCATGAAGGACACCTCATCCCTTACTTTAAGACTAACTACACATATACATCGCCTTATGGATTACTCTCAAGTGCAACATATCAATCATCAACAGACGGACAAACATGGAATACATTCAGACAGGTTTACTATCAGTATAACCAGGACAACCAGCAGAGATGCATCACTACCGTAACCGCCGCACAAGACACTATGCAGACATATATTGCATACGACCACCAAGGCAACATCATTCAGCAAACCATATACGACATCAAAGCTGGCATCCCCACATGGCAACAAACCATAGTGTACACCTACCGGCTCGACATCGAGTCCACTGATATCAAGGGATATGATGCGAGGACAGACACGACAGACATTCCCGTCCCAGGTTACAAACCTAATCATCCACTAATATGCTGTATCGTATATGATAAGGACGGCATCATTGAGGAAACAAGATATTATTACTCTAAACACAGGCTAAATGAATCGAAGTAGCATGGGAGGATTCAGCAATAATATTTCTTGGTCGATATTGGCTGTACTGATATGAGCGATAATAATAAACAAGCAAAACGATGAAAACAAAAACGAAATACCAGATAATAATCATATCGATTCTGTACATAGCAATATGTACTACGGCATTCGCTCAGGGTTCATTGTCTGAAAACATATCTAACATAGGGTTGGACATAAGAGCCGCGGGTTCTTCGATGAGCCTGACAAAAGATATAGATGAATTTCCTCCATTAGTAATTTATGACAATAAAGTTGTGGAGATGAATGATACTTTACGCGTTGACTTAACTACCCCTTCACTAATCACAAGGAGTAATCTTGCTGCTATCATAGGTGTAAAGCCGAAACGAATTAAGGCTTACCGCATACTCCAGGGTAAGGAGTCAACCCTGCTTTGGGGGATGAGAGGTCACAACGGTGTTTTGGATGTAATAAGCCTATCAAAGTACCGTCAGCTTAAAAAACACGGCGATGAAGGGAACTACAATATTATAGATGGGGATTGATGATGATGTATTACATTGACGCGTTTTTTTGGACTAAAAGATATAAATACGTTCAGATACACAAAAAGTTGCAAAAAAGTTTTGCCAGTTCAAAGAAAGTCCGTACCTTTGCACGCCGATTATTATCAAGGGAGGCGCAGATGATCCTCCCAAAGTGGGCGTGTAGATAGCGCGTTGTTTTGGCCGACACGTGTGGTCTGTGAATCGCTCAGAGAAAAACTACATCTCCATCGTTGCCGTCCTTTTCAAAGGGTGGCGGGCGATATGGGAGTGTGTTTTCATGTGATTAAACGAATAACTAAACAAGTAAAAAGAAATGAATACTTTAACAGGAAAGACCCGTTTCGTGACTCCCGAAGAGGCTGACAAGCAGTGGGTCGTTGTAGATGCAACAGACCAGACCATGGGTCGTCTCGCATCAAAAGTAGCAAAAATCCTACGTGGTAAGTACAAGCCATGCTTCACACCAAACCAGGATTGTGGTGACAACGTAATCATCATCAATGCCAACAAGGTGAAATTCTCGGGCAAGAAGTGGACCGACAAACTCTACCTCACATTCTCAGGATATCCAGGCGGACAGCACAAGGCCAGTCCTGCCGACATGGCAAAACGTCCTCACGGATACGAGCGCATGGTGCGCCACGCCGTTAAAGGTATGCTCACAAAGGGTAACCTCGGACGCCAGCTCCTCAACAACCTCTATATCTATGAGGGTCCGGAGCACAAACATCAGGCACAGAGCCCAAAAACAATTGATATTAACACACTGAAATAATAAGGAAGATATATGGAACAAATTAATGCAATCGGTCGCCGCAAGGCAGCAGTGGCTCGCGTATATCTCACAGAGGGTACAGGCAAAATCACCATCAACAAGCGTGAACTCAACGACTACTTCCCATCAGGACTCGTGCAGTATGTGGTAAAGCAACCACTCCAGCTGCTCGACGTAGCCGAGAAGTACGACATCAAGGTAAACCTCTATGGTGGTGGCTTCACCGGTCAGTCTCAGGCATTGCGTCTCGCTATCGCACGTGCACTGGTGAAAGTGAATGCAGATGACAAGAAGGCCCTCCGTGCTGCTGGATTCATCACTCGCGACTCACGTATCGTTGAGCGTAAGAAGCCAGGTCAGCCAAAGGCACGCCGCAGATTCCAGTTCAGCAAGCGTTAAACCGTTTTTACGATCGGACATTTTACTATTTACTTTTTGCCGTGTGGCATGACAGGGTAGTGCCGATTGTCCGAACAAAACCGACGCTTAAAGAATTGTTTAGCATCTAAACTCCCAAGACCCGGACTGGATTGATGAAGGTTGATAGTTGATTGATGATAGTTGATTGATGATTGACATCCGCTATTCATTATTCATTAATTCATTATTCATTATTTTCCCCGGTTACTCGAGAGTTGGGTTAAAAGAAAACTTAAAAAAGAAAGTAAACAAAACAAATCAAAGAAACAAACTATGTCAAGAACAAACTTTGAACAACTACTGGAAGCAGGTTGCCACTTCGGCCACCTCAAGAGAAAGTGGAACCCTGCAATGGCTCCTTATATCTTCATGGAGCGTAACGGCATCCACATCATCGACCTCAACAAGACTGTTGACAGCATCGATGTAGCAGCCGACGCACTGAAGCAGATTGCAAAATCAGGAAAGAGAATCCTTTTCGTCGCTACAAAGAAGCAAGCCAAGGACATCGTTGCTGAGAAAGCACAGTCCGTCAACATGCCATACGTAATCGAACGTTGGCCAGGCGGTATGCTCACCAACTTCCCAACAATCCGTAAGGCTGTGAAGAAGATGGCAAACATCGACAAGCTCCTTGCCGACGGAACATACGACAAACTCTCAAAGCGTGAAAACCTTCAGATTCGTCGTAAGCGCGAGAAACTCGAGAAGAACCTCGGTTCAATCGCCGACCTCACACGTCTGCCATCAGCCCTCTTCGTAGTGGATGTAATGAAAGAACACATCGCCGTACACGAGGCAAACCGTCTCGGTATCCCTGTATTCGCAATCGTAGATACAAACTCAAATCCTGACAACATCGACTTCGTTATCCCTGCAAACGACGATGCTTCAAAATCAATCGAAGTTATCATCGGTGCATGCTGCGAGGCAATTGCAGAAGGACTCGAGGAGCGCAAGATTGAGAAGATCGACATGGAAGCCGCTGGCGAACAAGCTGAAGGTGAAGCACCAAAGGACGAGAAGCCACGTCGTGCACGCAAAGCTAAGAAGGCAGAAGACGCTCCTGCTGAGGAAGCACCTGTAGCCGAGGAACCTGCAGTCGAGGCTCCTGTGGTGGAGGAAACG
>CAMHPM010000121.1 GCA_946187025.1 uncultured Prevotellaceae bacterium | reverse complement strand
ACAGAAATAAAAGTTGTGCAATATATGTAGCAAAGATGTTTACCTGACAGCAATATTTCTTAACATACCGCTACGCGGTGATTTATCAGATTAATCAGATGCACAACACCCCGCATGGCTAATCTTCAATTTTCAATTTTCAATCTTCAATTTGCACGCAGTGCATAAATCTGCTAAATCTGTTTAATCGTTCCCACCGGGAACTTGTTTTATAAAAAACGAAACATACCGCCATGCGGTGATTTATAAGATTTATCAGATGCACAACACCCCGTATGGCATCATCCCCCCTTGGGGGGATAAGAGGGAGGCTGTTGCACTTTTTTCCTTTTTGTCATTCATGTTTCAATTATTTTGTTTATCTTTGCAGCCGTAAATATATATAAGCCATGCATAAGCTTATCATCCCCATACTGATGATTGCGGTTCTTGCTGCCTGCACAGGCACCAAGAGCGATGTCACTGCCGTGCTCGAACGGGCCGACAGCATCATGGAGTCATGTCCTGACTCCGCCTACACATTATTAAATAATATAGACAGTGTCACTGTTTCGAATCTCTCACGAGCTGAGTCCGCCCGCTACCACCTGCTCTTAGGAACGGCTATGAACAAGACCGACCGCCCCATGGCGTTCGACTCGCTGTTCAACAAACAGGTGGTGGACTACTACGACCGTCACGGCACCCGCAACGAGCAGATGCGCGCCCGCTACATCATGGGCAGCATCTGTCGCGACCAGCACGAGGCACCCCGTGCCATCGAGTGGTACCTCTCCGCCACCGACCGGGCCGACACCCTCGCCACCGACTGCGACTACCTCACCCTCATGCGAATCTATGGACAGATGGCAGAAATCTATCGCCACCAGCTCATGCCAATGGAAGAGATTGAATCCAACCGCTGGTACAGCAAGTATGCAGCAAAGTGCGGCAACACATACGAGTACATCCGTGGTATAGAGCTGCAGGTGATTGCATACTCGCAGCTAAAAGATACAGTAAAAGTGCTTGCCATAACTGACAGTGTATATTGTCTGTACATGAATAATAACATGATAAAGGAAGCCGCGAGTGTATATCCAACGGCCATATACATCAACCTTCTCAATCACAACTATGTCAAGGCAAAGCGTCTGATGGATATTTTCGAACATCAGTCGGGACTCTTTGACGGTAATGGTGAAATAAAAAAAGGGAGGGAACACTACTATTTATCCAAGGGCTTGTATTATCATGGCACAAACAGGTTGGATTCTGCAGAGTATTTCTACCGCAAGTTAATTGACGCCGGTTATAATCTCGACGGATACAGGGGCTTGTTCAGCCTGAGTCTTTCAGGATATACAAGAGACTCGCTGGCACACTATGCAACAAAATATGAATCATGGCTTGCAGATACGGAGTCTGACATTAATATAGAGTCCATGCAAAATGTGAAGGGAATGTATGACTACAGTCGCAACCAACGTGCCGCTCATACAGCAGAACTGAAAGCAGCCAAGACACGCTACACATTATACATTATAATCATTTTCGCTGTTGTACTGCTTGCTATTCTCTCGTGGTTGACTATTGCAAGGAAACGAAGGAAGGAATCCGAAATAAGACAATTGAATGAGATGCTGGCCAACGTGCAAGCCATGCTTGATCACAAGAAACAAGAGATGGAAGATTTGCATAGAGACCGGGCACTCTTCGAGCAAAATCGTCAGAATGAAATAGACATGCTGCAACATCTGTTCGACTCCACACAGTCGGAACTGCATGGCAAAAGCACAAAAGTCAGTACACTCATAAAGTTGCTCGAGGCCGGACAGAAGCCTGTAAGCGGGTGGAATATGCATGAGGACGACAGCCCGGTACGTAGCAGCAAGGTATTCAGTAAACTGAAAACCATGACTGTCAACCCTGTAAATACCATCATGACACAAGCCGACTGGCAGCAATTTCTCGATTTGTGCGAGTCGTCAATGCCTAAGCTTTGTTCCAAGATGCGCAGTAGCGGACTTAGTGACATACAAAGCTTGGTTGTCCTGCTCGTTCGCCTTGGATTCAGCAACGGCGACATAGTCCGCATCACGGGCAAGAACAAGCAAAATGTGCGCAACCATAAGGCACGTGCATGCAAGCGTATGTTCGGAACAGACTCGGCAGAGTCTTTATATCAGTTCCTCGTTATGTTTGATGGAGGCGAAAATAAGAATTAGATATTATCAGGAACCACAAGACATGTTACATGATAAAGCGCCACACAGGTATTTGTGTGGCGCTTTAAGTATCATTTTTGCAAATAAATGAGTGTACAACTGGTGTACAAAAAAAGTAAGTGCAACAACACCTGTTTTTCTTCACTTATTCAGCTGATACTCTATATGTTATCACTTTGATGTATAAAAAGTAGTGTACAACAGGTGTACTCAAACCATGAAAAAAATTTGCAGATATCAGGTGTATGTCATATCTTTGCAGCCGAAATCAATCCTGTGCTTCATAGCACACATAATTATTAACAACAAAGCTACACCCTCAGCATCGTACCACAGACTGGCGATGAGTGCGAAGGCGAGTTCACCATACAGCGTGAATAACCCACTGAACCAGCGGATTTCACCCCGGCGGAACACAGTGCCGCGGTACAAGTAGCTTATCACAAAATGGCCATTCCATCGGGGAAATCCGCTTTCAGAATCGAACGAAAAAACTAAACATTAAAATAAAAAACATATTTCTATTTTGCAAGAAAACAAATAAAAGATTAATTATCAGCATAAAAGTTTTGCTATGTGGGAAATAATTGCTTTATTTGCAACGCAAATCCTTAGCATATCACAAGAGAAACAAATTTATGAACAAACCTAAAATTAAGAATTGTATGAAAAGAGTATTATTTTTTGTATTTGCAATGAGTGCCCTGCTGCTCTCTTGCAGTGATGACGACATTGAAAAAGGAAAGGATTATGATTTAAATTGTCCCCCTCCGCCGATAGAAGGCATGATGATGGATGCCGGTGAAATCTCAAGACTAGACCTATACGGCCTGCAGAGGCGTGTTGGCTTTGATTTTAACATTCCAGCTGTCTATTATAATGAGGTGAAAGAAAAAGGATTGCCGGTATTTCCAAACTATCAGTCGGTAAGGCTATATGCATGGTTCGTGACAAATGGCAAATCTGTGTCTGTGGGAGATACTGTTAAGGCCAGAAGGATTTTCGAAATGAAGTATGATTACTACCAACGTAAGACAGACTTCATACTCAAGCAGTATAACGACCAATACAAGAATGGATATTATATGACATGGCCTTGGCTTTTCACCTCTTATGTGGACGGAGATGTCACACTCACTTGTGACAAGACCCTCTTTGGGCAGGAGCCAGGCCAGAACCTCAGTGAGCACGTTCTTGTATTTCCAGCCTATTGTTATGTGCCTATAGGCAGAGGGGAGAATCCAAAAACGCTGTATTCCATCGATGACGGAGAAAAGATGGTCTCAGGCTTTCGCATGACTGATTTCTTCCATAAAGACACATGGATGCAGCATGTTTACATGATGAAGTTCATGGAAGAACCTGAGGAAAGATATGACGAAGTAACCTTCACTATCACCTTCCCTGCAGCAGTTGAGCACACGTATGAGTACATCGTCTCAATGTATGAAGGCAAGAACGAGCCGTTGCAAACCACCGAGGAGACATTCAAAGCAGAATATACTGCCAAGTTTGATTGGAAATAATCATTGTCACAAAAAGCGGAAACCCTCATTTTGGACTGGCCGGAACGGTGCAAACAGCTTATCCCGTTCCGGCCATTCCATCGGGGGCAGTATGCACAGATTAAAAAACATCATAAAAGAACAAAAACACCGTCCATCGCAGAAAAAAACATGTGTGAGCAGCAAAAAAAGCCGATTGCCATTTGTCATGTGTCAATTATTTACTACCTTTGCAACCGCAAAGAGGAGCATGACGGCGTAATTGCCGGCTCTGTTTTTGCTTCTGCTTCAGTAGCTCAGTCGGTTAGAGCACCTGACTGTTAATCAGGGGGTCGTTGGTTCAAGTCCATCCTGAAGCGCATAATCCACTACCAGCGTAGTGGATTTTTTATTTCAGTGGGGCTGATAACGCATCGTATATCACCAATCATACCATAAACCTTCAATGTCTATGCACATTCCTTCCGTTAGAATTGTCATACCACTATGTATGGGGATAGCTGTGGCCGACGCATGGCTGCTGAAGCGTTCGCTGCCCATCGGAGCATATCTTGCCATGCTGAGTGTGTTGCTTGGTGTGCTGTTGGTGTGTCATCGGTGGAGTGCACGTGTAAGCTTTATGTGCGGAAGTGCTATGTTTGTCTTTATGTTTGGTGCCATGCGCCTGCAGATGAGGCATAACGGCATAATTGATGGTGCTGAACATAATACCCACTTATTGAAAGGAAGGGTGGTTGAAGCTCCGCGAGCCAAGAAGAAAAGTACAGAAGTGGTGGTAAAGACCCAAAGGGGGGATATGATCCTGGCATATACGAAACAAACAAAAAAGCCTGAAATCGGCGATTTCATCGAGGTTTTCACGATTCATGGCGTAGAACCTACATACCGGGTGGGGGGATATTGTTTCGACCATTCGGACAATCCTGACTTCCCTTTGGAACGGTATCGGCACAACCTCTACCGGCGTGGAATAGCCGCAACCTGCTATGCTGACTCAATAGCTGTTGCAGTGCAATCCGACAACAATACTATTCCTTTTATCACAAGGCTGCATCGATTGCAGACAGCTATGGCCGACGAGTATCGTAAGGCTGGAATTGATGGTGATGAGGGTGCACTGATTGAGGCAATGACTACTGGCAGCCGCCTAAACCTGAGCAGCGAACTGCGTAATCAGTACTCGCGTGCCGGTACAAGTCATGTGTTGGCCCTGTCGGGATTTCATCTCACAATCATATATGCTCTGCTCGAAATATTGTTGTTTACCCGGCTGATGCACGGATGGTTGAGACGTGGTACACGAATAATGAGCATAGTGTTGATATGGGCATTTGTGGTTATTGCCGGCGCACCGCCATCGCTGGTACGTGCTGCAATAATGTGTACACTGATGACGGTGTCGCAGATTGTGTCGGTACATGTGAGCGACGATAACCGCCATATCAACATCAGATGGGGCAATTTCCTCGATGAAATGGGCGAAAACGGACTGATTAACTCACTTTCGATTGCTGCAATAATAATGTTGGTTTACGACCCTTTCATGCTGTTTGATATTGGTTTTCAGTTGTCGTTTATGTCGATGCTGGGATTGTGTTTATGCCGTGATATTGCAGCACGAATAATGAGAGTTATAAAGCTGCCTATCCCCGAGATGCTCATAGCCGCCTATATCGTTGTAATGCTGCGATGGGTGGTGAGGGCTGCTACCGGTGTGGCGCTCACAAGCATCATTTGCACTGTATTTACTTTCCCGCTTGTTGCCTATTACTTCGGAACAATCCCAACCATGTCGGTGCTGACCAACATACTGATTTCGCTACCTGCATTTGCATTGCTGGTATTAGCTGCTGCATGGTGGATCAGTGCTCCTGTGGCAGCGATTCAGGCCTTGATTGGGAAGTGTCTGATAGGTACGGCAGACGTGATGAATGGAGTGACACGATGGGTGTCGGCCATGGATAATGCGGTGATTGAGTGGCATCCCACGTTGCTGCATGTCATACTTGTCTATGTGCTCATAGCAGTTGTGGGAAG
>CAMHPM010000120.1 GCA_946187025.1 uncultured Prevotellaceae bacterium | reverse complement strand
AAGGTAGGCAAAATGGGTGAAAAGTGAAAAGTTGAAAGTGAAAAATCGCCGTAACAACATATGATTTCATGTGCCACACAACAACTTTTCACTTTTCACATTTCACTATTCACTTATAATGATTATCTTTGCAGTCAAAAAATAGAATAATGGGACGACTATATATCGTGCCGACACCTGTTGGCAACATGGAGGATATGACGCTGAGAGCCATCCGCATATTGAAGGAGGCCGACTGCATCTTGGCCGAGGATACCAGGACATCATCGGTGTTGCTGCATCACTACGACATCAAAAACGAACTGCACTCACATCATAAGTTCAACGAACACCAAACGAGCCAGCGGGTCATCGACCGCCTGCTTGCCGGACAGACAATAGCCCTGATAAGTGATGCCGGTACACCAGGTATCAGCGACCCTGGTTTCCTGCTTGTGAGAGAATGTGTGCGTAATGGCATAGAAGTGATAACCCTGCCCGGAGCAACAGCCCTGGTGCCTGCCATCGTGTCGTCGGGACTGCCCTGCGACCGATTCTCCTTCGAGGGTTTCCTTCCACAAAAGAAAGGACGACAGAAACGCATTGCCGAGCTGGCCGACGAAACACGGACAATGATATTCTATGAATCTCCGTACCGGGTGCTGAAGACTTTGGAGCAGTTTGCAACCGTGTTTGGCCCCGATCGGCAAGCATCGGCTTGCAGGGAGATTTCGAAGATACACGAGGAGAGCGTGCGTGGCACTTTGACCGAACTCATCGAACACTTCGGACAACACGAACCTAAGGGCGAGTTTGTCATCGTGGTGAGTGGAAAAGAAAAGGAATAAGAAACAAACAAAAAAAATACAGAGTTATGAAGAAACTATTAGTTCTTGTCGCAGCTGTACTTATGTTGGTATCGTGCGACCAAATGTTTAAGGGGACAACAATATCAGAGTCAGACGAACGGATGGATTCGTTGCAAAGCCTGCTCGACCAAAAAGACAGCGAACTCAATGAGATGCTCGAAGCATTCAACGAGATTCAGGATGGTTTCGACCAAATCAACGAAGCCGAAGGACGTGTGAACCTCCTGAGCGAAAGTGCAGAGGGAAACAATGCTGTAGCAAACATACAGGAAACGATGGAGTTTATAGAGAACACCATGCTCGAGAACCGCAGGAAGATAGAAGAACTGCAACAACGTCTGAACCAAAGTAGCGTGAATACAGCTAAGATGCAGGAGGCACTGAAGAAACTCACCGCACAACTCGAAGAGAAAACACAGGAAATAGAAGACCTGCGCACACAGCTGGCACAGCGCGATGTGAAGATTATCGAACTGGGCGAATCTGTTGAGAAACTACAGAACGAGAATACACAGGTGAAGGCCGAAAGCGAGGCTAATGCCGAGATAGCAAAGAATCAGGATGCACAACTGAATACAGCATATTATGTATTCGGAACATCAAAAGAACTGAAGGAGCAGAAAATACTTGTTGACGGTGATGTGCTGAAGAACAACGACTTCAATGCCAACTATTTCACCAAAATCGATATCCGTCGCACCAACGTGATTCCGCTCGAATCGAAGTCGGCTAAGATTCTTACCACACATCCCGAAGGCTCATACTCACTGTTGAAAGACTCGAAGGGTGAATACACGCTGCGCATTACCGATGCAGCCGAGTTCTGGAGTGTAAGTCGTTATTTGGTAATTAAAGTAAAATAAAACCCTTGTTATTATGGCACTTATCGAATGTAAAGAGTGCGGACAGATGATATCCGACAAAGCTGTAGCTTGTCCGAAATGTGGATGTCCGGTCGAACACACCGAAGTGGAAACCAACGAGCAGCCGCAATCTGAAAACCTCGAAGCAGAGGCAACCGAGACACACAATCCGACCGACAACACATCAAACTATCAGAAAGACGAGAAAGCAACAGGCGGTACTACTGGTGGCACTACTACTGGTGGCACTACATCGTCGGCTTCCTACACATACGTGAAGCCATCGAAGGACAAGACGGTGGCGGCAATACTTGCTTTCTTCCTCGGTGGATTAGGTATCCATCATTTCTATTTAGGAAACAACGACCGAGGACTCAGCTACCTCATTGTATATGTAGCTACCTGGTTCATTTATTCCATATTTGGATTCATCACTTTCGGGATAGGATATGCTCTGTGGCTTCCGGTGATAATGGTCGTAATGAGTATCATCGACATGGTACACTATCTGCAAGATACTGATGCGAGTTTCGAGGAGCGTATAGCTCGCGAGGTTGATCCGCTTTGGAAAAAAGTAATCTATTAAACACATTTACACAAATAAAACACACGCAACACACAACTATGAGTAAACTAACTATTCCCGAGGGTTACAAACCACTCATTGATCCGCTTGATACCGAGCAAGGCATCAAGCAGATAAAAGACTTTTTTCAGTCGAACCTTTCTACGGCCCTGCGCTTGCGCCGGGTCACAGCACCGCTCTTTGTGCTCCGGGGCTTGGGACTCAACGACGACCTCAACGGCGTGGAGCGTCCTGTTTCGTTTCCGATAAAAGACATGAACGAGCAGGTGGCCGAGGTGGTGCATTCGCTTGCAAAGTGGAAACGTGTGATGCTGGCCGAATACAACATCCAGCCGGGATATGGCTTATATACCGATATGAATGCAGTACGTGGCGACGAGGAACTCGACAATCTCCACTCGTTGTATGTTGACCAGTGGGACTGGGAACGGACCATCAATCCCGAAGACCGCAATCTGGGTTTCCTGAAAGAAATAGTGTGCAGCATCTACAGCGCAATACGTCGCACGGAGTATCTGGTGTGTGAACATTTCCGTCAGCTCAAGCCGTTTTTGCCTGAGAAAATTCACTTCATCCACTCCGAAGAACTCCTGCAGTTATATCCCGACCTCTCTCCGAAAGAGCGTGAAGACGCTATCTGTCGCACCTATGGTGCCGTGTTCATCATGGGAATCGGTGGCCGGTTGAGCAACGGCGAACCACACGACCTGCGTGCTCCCGATTATGATGACTGGACAACCGTGAATGCCGACGGATATAAGGGACTTAACGGAGACATCATGATTTGGTATCCTGTGTTAGGACGTGCAGTAGAGCTGAGCTCGATGGGAATACGTGTAGATATCGAAGCCTTGAACCGGCAGCTTGAACTCACTGGTAAGCAGGAACGCCGCCAACTCTATTTCCACAAGAAGCTGCTTGGAGGCGAGCTCCCGCTCTCGATAGGTGGAGGTATCGGCCAGAGCCGTCTTTGCATGGTATTACTGCAGAAGGCACATATAGGCGAAATTCAAGCCAGTATCTGGCCCGACTCTATGCGTAGGGAGTGCAAGGAGGCAGGGATGCCGCTGATTTGATAGAAGGGAAAAGAAGAAATGAAGAAAATACTTACATCGTCGCAAATCCACCAGGTAGATAGTCACACCATCGAGGCCGAACCCATATCGTCGCTCGACCTCATGGAGCGTGCTGCTAATGCAGTGACCGACCGCATCTGCCAGCTTTTCAACAAAGAACATCGCATCATCGTGTTTGCCGGACCCGGCAACAACGGAGGCGATGCTATAGCTGTGGCGCGCCAGATGTCGTTGCTCGGCTACAGGGTATCAGCCTATTTGTTCAATATAGGCAACAACCTGTCGTCCGACTGCATGGCAAACAAAAACCGTATGCGCCATTGTCCTGCAGTTGATTTCCACGAGATTACATCTGATTTCGTGCCGCCAGTGATAGCAGCCGGCGATGTGGTGGTTGACGGTTTGTTCGGTACAGGCCTGTCGCGACCGCTGATGGGTGGATTTGCTGCCGTTGTGAAGTATATCAATTCGTCGGAAGCTAAAGTGGTGTCGATTGATGTGCCGTCGGGACTCATGACCGAGGACAATGCAACCAATGTGATGACCCACGTGGTGCAGGCCGACTATACGTTTACGTTTCAGTTCAACAAACTTGCTTTTCTCTTTGCTGAGCACGAATCCTATGTGGGACGTGTGGAGGTGCTCGATATACAACTCACCGATCCCGACAGCCGCGATACGGAAACTCCATACTACATGATTGAGCAGGCCGACATCGTTCACATGCTCAAGACTCGTCCGCGCTTCTCGCATAAGGGTACGTTTGGTCATGCCTGCCTCATTGCCGGACAGCAGGGCATGGCTGGTGCTGCCATCCTGGCATCGCGTGCTTGTATGCGCAGTGGTGCCGGTAAACTCACGGTGCATACACCCGAGGGTAATGTGATACCGTTGCAGATTGCCATTCCTGAAGCTATACTACATATCGAACCGCAGACACACACCTTCACCAAACCGTTTGACACCACGGCATACAATGCGGTGGCCGTGGGCCCCGGAATCGGTACGGGCGAACAGACTGTGCGTGCGCTTTCGCAGCAGATGCATTATCATCAGGGACCGCTTGTGATGGATGCCGATGCAATCAACATCCTGGCACAGCATCCTTCGCTCATCGAGCAGATTCCACCCGATTCCATTCTCACTCCGCATAAGAAAGAACTGCGCGGACTCATCGGTGCTTCGGCCAACAGCTTTGAGGAATTACAGCTCACCCGCGAGTTTGCAGAAAAACATCACATATATATAATAATAAAGGGAGCCAACTCTGCAATTGTGACTCCCGACGGCGATGCTATTTACAACATAACGGGTAATCCAGGTATGGCAACAGCCGGTAGCGGCGATGTGCTTACAGGCATCATACTCTCGTTTCTTGCTCAAGACTACTCGTCGTTGCAGGCTGCATTGATGGCTACCTACATACATGGACTTGCTGGCGACATAGCAGCCAAGAATCTTTCTCAGGAAAGCCTCATCGCTTCGGATATAATAGAATATCTGCCGCAAGCCTTCAATTCTCTCTGATTGTTTTTTCTCCTTTTCCCGTTACTTGCCGTTCATCATTTTCTCTTCCTTGCAGTAGGTGATGGCTCTGTTTATGTATTGCAGGAAGGGCAGGGTGGTGTGGAACAGTTCGGCAGTGCGTGCCACCACATCGGGCGAAAGCATGAATCTGTTGTCGGGTTCACAGAACAGGCAGTAGTTGCGCAGGCGCAGATATTGCGAGTATGGTGAGTCCGAAGGAAATCCGGCAGGAACGCGTTGCAGCGAGTTTTCAACGTCGAGCTTGAACTCGGGTGCAACCTGTCGGGTCACTATATCGTGGAAATCGCCTTCACCGTAGCATATATCTTCGCGCAGGGTTTTCAGCACGTCGGGTTCGCACATGTAATCGCCCGAAGCCAGCATGTGGGCATGTGGGTAGCCGCTGCCGAGACCTGTCCCTACGTGGAAATAATATCCTGAGTACCCCGATTTCTTGCCACCGGGACATATATATGCTCCCATGTGAGTCTTGTAGGGGCTCTTGTCCTTCGAGAATCGTGTGTCGCGATATATGCGGTAGGTACAGTCTTTTGCTGTCAGGTTTGATACCGTGGGGTCGAACTGCGATATGGCAAGTATCAGTTCGTCAACTATGTCGTTAAACCTCGATTGAGCTGCCTGGTAGCGACTCTTGTTCTGGTTGAACCATGTGCGGTCGTTGTTTGCATCTATGTCGCGCAGGAATGATATTATTGTCTGCATAGTTTTATTTACGATTTTATGATTTGGCTATTTCCATGCGGATGCCTAATCTTCAATCTTTAATCTTCAATCTTCAATTTTCAATTTGCACGAACTCATCTGATAAATCTGTTTAATCACCGCAAAGCGGTATGTTGCAAAAAACAAGTTCCTTGTAGGAACGATTTAACAGATTAATCAGATTTCCCCTCCGCATG
>CAMHPM010000119.1 GCA_946187025.1 uncultured Prevotellaceae bacterium | reverse complement strand
CCCATAATCACGTTTGCTACGTTGCCGTTGCGGTCGGGAACCATGATGGCAACCATCGCACCGCCGTAGTTGGTGATTGATACTTCATAACCTTGCTTGTTGCGTAAAGTGAACAAGTCGGTCTGCTTGCCTTGAACTGTAGCCTGATAGTCTTCGCGCTTCAAGCCTGATAGATTTTTAGCTATGTTTTCGCTCATAGTGCGTTAAGGTTTGTTGTTAATAAAAGAATTTATTGCAAATAAAGTCATTTTTTCTTTAATGTGCAAATTATTTTGCAACGATTGTTGATATTCGGCGTATTTTTTCTATGTAACCCATCAAATCTGCAACTACGTAGCTACTTCCTCCAACAAAAACGAGGTCGGAGCGTCTGGCTTCTTTCAGTACCGTCCCAAATGTCGTTCCATGTAGTCCGTGCTTTTGTGCCAACTCGGCCAGTTCGCTGCTTGGCATCGACCGCCGCACTGAGGCTTGGCAGAAATAATATGTCGCATCTTGTGGCATCAGGGCCAACACGCCGTTCACATCTTTGTCGCCCACCATTCCGAAGACAATACGCAGGGTATCGCACTTCTGTTCGCGCAACTGCTTTGCAACATAGCAGATTCCACCTACGTTGTGTCCTGTGTCACAGATTACCGTTGGCTCTTGCTGCAGAGTCTGCCATCGTCCCATCAGTCCGGTGTTGCTCGTCACATGCATCAAACCATTGCTGATATCAGTCTCGCCGATCTCATAGCCGGCTTTAATCAGTTGTGCCACAGCACAAAGTATTGTCTGCAGGTTTTTTACTTGATAGGCACCTTTGAGCTCGAACTCGTAGTCATTGCGCTCCTGATGTTCTTCTGCAAAATGAATAGGCGCGTCTTGTGCCTTGGCTGTCGCCAGGAACACAGGACGCGTCTCGTCGTTCGTCTCTCCGATAACCACAGGCACTCCCGCTTTTATTATCCCAGCTTTCTCTCTTGCAATTTGCTCAAGTGTGTTGCCCAGCAGAGCGGTGTGGTCGAAGCTTATGTTGGTTATGATTGCGAGGTCGGGAGTGATTATGTTAGTGCAGTCGAGACGACCTCCGAGGCCTACCTCTATCACTGCCACATCCACCTTCTGTTCAGCAAAATACTTGAATGCCATTGCTGTAGTCAGCTCAAAGAACGTAGGACGGAGTGGCTCGAAGAAGACACGCTCGTTATCTATGAAATCCATTACGTACTCCTCCGAGACTTTCTCGCCGTTCACTCGTATCCGCTCTCTGAAATCGACAAGATGTGGCGATGTGAACAGTCCCACCTTGTAGCCTGCTTCCTGCAGTATGGATGCAATGGCATGTGAACACGAACCCTTACCGTTTGTGCCTGCTACATGTATTGTACGAAATTGGCGGTGAGGATGTCCGAAGTGCTCATCCAATACCAGTGTATTCTCCAGCCCTTCCTTATATGCCGACGAACCGACGTTCTGGAACATCGGAACCTGATTGAACAGATAGTCGGTATATTGCTTGTAGTCTCGGTTCATTGTTGGTTATGGTAAATGAGAGTGTGTTGCTTTTACTGTGATGGCTTATGAAATGGATAGCTGTAATATATAAAAAAACAGGAAGCAATCATTCAAAGAATGATTTGAACTTCCTGCATATCTTTTCTTTTATACTGTCGGTAGGCACAAAGTTGTCGCTTGTCGCCAGTTTCTGTATTGCTTCCTTTTCTTCTTTGTTGAGGGTCTCAGGCACATATATGCTGATGTTTATCACCTCGTCGCCTCTTACCCCTTTGTTATATCCTTGTACCTCGGGTATTCCTTTACCGCGCAGTCTGAGCTCCGTGCCCGGCTGCGTTCCCGGTGTGATGGTTATCTTGGCCTTGCCTTCCACCGTCGGCACTTCCACCGTTCCGCCGAGTATAGCGGTCGGGATAGGTAACACAAGGTTGTATATCAAGTTATTGCCGTCGCGCACTAACTGCTCGTCGGCTTTCTCTTTTATGATGATCTGCAGGTCGCCATTCACCCCGTTATGTCTGCCTGCACCTCCTTTGCCTGGCACGTTCAGCACCATGTTGTCGGCCAGTCCGGCCGGGAACTTCACCTCCACGATGTCTTCGCCCATGACAATGCCTTCGCCACCGCAGTGCTGACATTTGTTTTTTATGATGGTTCCTTCGCCGTGGCATTCAGGACATACTGTCTGAGTCTGCATCATGCCGAGGAAACTCTGTTGTGTCTTTATCACATATCCGCTTCCTTTGCATGTAGGACAAGTGTCGGTCTTGCCGTCTTCAGCTCCGCTGCCATGACAGTGTTCGCATGTCATGTGTTTGCGCAGCTTGAATTTCTTGGTCGTTCCGTTTACAATCTCGTTGAGGGTCAGCTCCACTTTCAGTCGTTGGTCTTGTCCCTTATATGTAGGCTTCGATGCACGTCGTGAACCGCCGAATCCACCGAAACCTCCGAACCCGCCACCGAATCCTCCGATGATGTCGCCAAACATCGAGAAGATGTCGTTGAGGTCCATGCCTTGTCCGCCAAATCCGCTTGCTCCGCTCACACCTTCGTGTCCGTACATGTCGTAGCGCTGACGTTTGTCTGGGTCGCGCAGTATATCGTATGCCTCGGCTGCTTCCTTGAACTTCGCTTCGGCTTCAGCATCTCCCGGGTTGCGGTCGGGGTGGTATTTGATGGCCATCTTCTTATAGGCCGTCTTTATTTCGTCGGCGCTTGCAGAGCGTTCTACTCCAAGCACCTCATAGTAGTCTCTTTTCGCCATATCGTCAGTTTAGTTGGCCACCACAACTTTGGCAAACCTGATTACTTTGTCGTTGAGAGTATAACCTTTGTTTATACAATCAACCACCTTACCTTTTTGCTCGTCGTTCTGGCTTGGTATCATAGTGACCGCCTCGTGATAGTTCACGTCGAAGTCCTTGTCCTTGGTGTCGATCGGCTCTACTCCTTGTGACTTCAGGTACTTCATGAATTTGTCGATGATGAGGTCCACTCCCTCTTTCACAGCCGTCAGTTCGGTTGCCTGATCGATCTGCTGCTGAGCACGTTCCAGATCATCGATTACAGGCAGGAGAGCGGTCAGCACTTTCTCGCCGCCGTTGAGTATGAGTTCGGCCTTTTCCTTCATCACACGACGTCGGTAGTTGTCGAACTCAGCCACCTGACGCAGATACTTGTCGTTCAGCTCTGCTATCTTCTCGTTGGCTATGTCCAGCTCCGATTTTTCCTCTTTCGGTGTTTCCTGTTCCGATGATTCTGCAGCAGGTTCTTCGGCCTGCTTCTTCTCCTCTTCGGAATCTTCAATCTTTATTTCCTTATTTTCTTTCATTGTTCAGTTGTTTTGGTTTGCATCAGCATTGAATGCAAAATATGTGCCACAGGCTCCCATCATGTTTCAATCTGCCATAATGTCGTTCAGACTATAGCTTTTTGGCAAACTCCTGCAGTTGTAGCCCGATGCCATTGTCTCGCCGTATGCCCCGGCCGACATGATGGCTATTACGTCGCCACGTTGCGTATGCGGCAGTTGTGTGTTTATGGCGAATGTGTCGCTCGACTCGCATATCGGTCCCACCACATCATAGGTGTCTGTTGGCCCGTCACTGCTGAGGTTCACAATCTTATGGTGTGCATCATATAGTGCCGGACGTATGAGTTCGGTCATACCTGCATCCAATATGACAAACTTCTTATTCGTATTGTCTTTCACATACAGCACCTGTGATATCAGTGTTCCGCATTGTGCCACGATTGCACGTCCCAGTTCGAAATGCAGTTCTTGTCCTTCGCGCAGCTTGAGGTTCTTCCTGTAAACCTCGAAAAATGCCTTGAAGTCGGGCACTTGGTTTGTTTCAGGAGCTTCGTAGTCGATACCGAGTCCGCCGCCCACGTTTATTATCTTCATGCTCATGCCTCTTGCATCAAGCATGTCCTGCAACTCGTTTATCCTGTCACACAAGGCGATGAAGTCGTCCATCTCCGTAATCTGACTGCCGATATGGAAATGCAGTCCGATGAGGTTGATACCAGTCATGGCATTTGCCGCTTCTATCACGTCGAACATATGTGCCATGTCGATACCGAATTTATTGTCCGACAGCCCTGTGACGATGTTGGCATGTGTGTGTGCTCCCACGTTTGGATTGATTCGCAGACATATGTCGGCTTTCTTTCCTGTTTCAGTTGCAATCTGGTTGATCACATCGAGTTCGGGCACACTCTCCACATTGAAGCATCCTATACCTTTCTCCAGTCCGAGCTTTATTTCCCAGTCGGCTTTTCCCACACCGGCAAACACCATCTTCCTTGGGTCGAACCCCATGTTGCAAGCCACCTCTATCTCTCCGCCGCTCACACAGTCTATCCCAAGTCCGGCTGCCTTGATATGTCGCAGCACGATGGGGTTGGCATTGGCCTTAATGGCGTAGTGCATCACGTAGCGAGGATCCTTTCCCATCTCGCAGGTCAGCGTATCGAGTGTCTGCTGCAACAAAGCCTCATTATATAAATAATAAGGTGTGGCATATCGTTTGTATCTCTCTGCTTGCTCTCTTTTTGTCATCTTGTGTGTCGTGGTATTTGTTAGTGTGTTGTTTGTGTTGTATATAGTGTGTTGCGTGCTTACGAGTTGAACAGATGGTTGCTCAGCGACTGCAGTGCTTTTTTCTTGTCGGCCGCTGCCACGAGGAACGATATGTTGTGATTGCTGCCTCCGTAGCTTATCATTCGTACAGGCACTTCCTTCATCGTTTCGGTTGCAAGCGACTCGAATCCGATGTTGTGCCAGTCGAGGTCGCCCACGACACAGATGATACACATATCTACATCTACCGTCACCGTGCCGAGCTTCTTCAGTTCGTTGAGTATCTGGCTTAGGTTGGTTGTGTTGTCTATCGACACCGACACACCCACTTCGCTTGTGGTCACCATGTCGATACTGGTCTTGTACGACTCGAATATCTCGAACACCTTACGCAGGAATCCGTAGGCCAGTAGCATTCGGCTTGATGTTATGTTGATGGCTGTGATGTTGTCTTTTGCTGCCACGGCTTTGATGGTGCCGCGTTGTGTCTTGTTGCTTATGATGGTACCGGGAGCCAGAGGGTCCATGGTGTTGAGCAGTCTCACAGGTATGCCTGCAAACTTAGCTGGTTGTATGCATGTCGGGTGCAGTATCTTGGCACCGAAGTATGCCAACTCTGATGCCTCTTCAAAGCTCAGCTGTGCTACAGGCGATGTCTTATCGACGATGCGTGGGTCGTTGTTGTGCATACCGTCGATGTCGGTCCATATTTGTATCTCGCTTGCACCGATGGCTGCGCCGATGAGCGATGCCGAATAGTCGGAGCCTCCGCGTTGCAGGTTCTCCACCTCACCATAAGCGTTACGGCAGATGAAGCCCTGAGTTATATATATATCGCGTTCCTCTTCCTCCGAGATGATGAGTTTCAGCTTCTCGCGTATATACTCGAGGTCGGGTTCGCCGTTCTTGTCGGTACGCATGAACTCCAGTGCCGGCAGCAATGCCGAATTGATACCTTGTTCCTGCAGGTAGTTGTAAACCATGGTGGTGCTGAGTATCTCGCCCTGACCCACGATGATTTTTTCCTCAAACATGGTGAAGATGCCTTTGGTAAACGAACGTATGTAGTCGAACTCCTGTTTCAGGAATTCAGCTACCTTCTCCTTGTATTCATCGGTATCATATAAGTCGTCAACATGCTGCAGGTATTTTTCTTCCAACTTATTGATGTTTTCGTTGGCTCCCACCGGGTTTTTCTTGTGCAGATAGTCGGATATTTCATAAAGCATGTTTGTC